>DMNR01000089.1 GCA_003452655.1 Actinomycetota bacterium
AGAGATGGAAGCGCTGCAACTCGGTGCCGTGCAGATGCTCGCTCCGTCACTCGCCAAGTTCGGTCCGCTGGGCGTCAAGGAGTTCGAACTCTTTGACTTGCCCTACATCTTCGACAACTACGAGGAGTTGCACAGGGTGACGCAGGGTCCGCTTGGGCAGACCCTGCTCAAGAAGCTTGAGCCGAAGGGGATCACCGGCCTGGCGTTCTGGGACAATGGTTTCAAGTCGTTTTCGGCCAACACGCCGATCAAGATGCCCGCCGACCTGAAGGGCAAGAAGATGCGCATTCAGTCGTCGAAGGTGCTCGAAGAGGAGATCCGCGCGCTCAGCGCCCTGCCGCAGGTGATGGCTTTCTCCGAGGTCTATCAGGCGCTGCAGACCGGCGTCGTCGATGGCACCGAGAACCCGATTTCCAATCTCTACACGCAGAAGATGTATGAGGTGCAGAAGCATCTGGCGCTGACCGAGCATGGCTACCTGGGCTATGCGGTAATCGTGAACAAGAAGTTCTGGGATGGCCTGCCGGCGGACGTGCGCGGTCAACTCGAAACGGCGATGAAAGAGGCTACCGTGTACGCCAACAAGATTGCCAAGGAGCAGAACGACAAGGATCTCGAAGGTGTCAAGAAGAGCGGCAAGACGCAGGTCCATACGCTGACGGCTGAAGAGCGTACGGCGTTCAAGAAAGCGCTGGCACCGGTGCATACGAAGATGGAATCGCGCATCGGCAAGGATCTGCTGCAGTCGGTGTACAAGGAAACCGGTTTCGACCCGAACAAGCTCTGAGCATCAGGGAGGAGACAAGAATGGCCCGTTGGGACGCCTGACCCAGCGGGCTTTTTTTCAGGCAGTCGGGGGAGTATTGAAAATGAAGATACTTGATCATCTCGAGGAATGGTTGATCACCTTCCTCATGGCAGCGGCAACGACGATCATCTTTGCTTCCGTTGCCCATCGCTACCTGGCCGGAGTGTCGATTCCGGGCCTGCAGGACTGGCTTTTGGGGCTTAACTTCTCGTGGGCGCAGGAATTGTGCATCATCATGTTCGTCTGGATGGCGAAGTTCGGTGCTGCCTACGGGGTACGGACCGGCATCCACGTCGGCGTCGACGTGCTGATCAACCGTATGACTGGCCGCACGCGCGCCAAGTTCGTTGTTTTTGGTCTGCTCGCTGGTGCTTTGTTCACCGGCATTGTCGGGTCGCTGGGCGCTCACTTCGTGTGGGAAAACGGCTTTCACTACGCTCTCTATACCGGACTGGGCTGGGACGTGGGTGATGTACCTGAAGGGCCGACCACGCCCGATCTCGAGTGGCCGACATGGGTCGTCTACAGCGCCATTCCGCTAGGTTCGAGCCTGATGTGCTTCCGCTTCCTGCAGGTGACTGTCAGCTTCCTGAGGACTGGGGAGTTGCCGCATCACGATCACGGTCATGTTGACGGAATCGACGAGGCGACGATCGCGGAAGAGCTCAATGTCTTGAATATGGAGGACAACCTGCATCCGCATGACCTGACCTACAAGAAGCGCCACCCCGAAGAGCAGTCAGGCGACCATTCGGGCAAGGGAGGTAAGCAACAATGAATGCCACTATCATTTTCGTGATATTGCTGGTCCTGATGCTGACCGGCATGCCAATCTCGATCTCGCTTGGCTTGACGGTGCTTAGCTTCCTGTTCATGTTTACCCAGGTGCCGCTGGAATCGGTTGCCCTGAAACTATTTACCGGCATCGAGAAGTTCGAGATCATGGCCATCCCCTTCTTCATTCTTGCGGGGAATTTCCTGACGCATGGCGGGGTGGCTCGACGAATGATCAAGTTTGCCACCAGCATGGTCGGGCACTGGTACGGTGGCCTTGGCCTCGCCGGAGTGGTCGCCTGCGCCCTGTTTGCCGCCGTTTCCGGTTCGTCACCGGCGACCGTGGTGGCGATCGGGTCGATCCTCATGCCGGCGATGCTCAAGGCCGGCTTTCCGAACAAGTTCGGGGCCGGCGTGATCACCACTTCCGGCGCGCTCGGCATCCTGATCCCGCCGTCGATCGTCATGGTCATGTACTCGGTGGCGACCAACACTTCGGTCGGTGCACTGTTCATGGCCGGGGTGATTCCGGGTATTGGCCTGGCAATGGTCCTGGGCGGCGTCACCTGGTTCCGGGCCAAGAAGTTCAATTATCCCCGCATGAAGAAGGCGACTTTCGGCGAGCGATGGACCGCTTTCCGCGAATCGGTCTGGGGTCTCCTGCTGATCGTGGTGGTCATGGGCGGTATCTACAGCGGCATGTTCACGCCAACGGAGGCCGCCGCGATGAGCGCGGTCTATGCCTTCTTTGTCGCAGTCTTCGTGTACAAGGACCTGTCGATGAAAGACGTGGCGCGGGTACTGCTGAACTCGGCCAACATGTCGGCAATGCTGCTGTATATCATCACCAACGCCGTGCTCTTCTCGTTCATCATGACGAACGAGAACATCCCGCAGGCGCTGGCCGACTGGATGCTGGGTCACGGGCTGGGGATGATTGCCTTCCTGCTG
>DMNR01000406.1:0-32353 GCA_003452655.1 Actinomycetota bacterium
GGGCACCGAGCCGTGGGGCAAGCTGCAGCGCGCGCAGGAGGTGGCTGAGCGGCTCGGCGCCGACACCGTGGTCGTGCACCCGCCGTTCCGGTGGCAGCGCGAGTACGCGCGCGAGTTCGTCACCGGGCTCGAGCGGATGAGGTCCGAGACCGAGATCGTCTTCGCGGTCGAGAACATGTACCCGTGGCGGGCCGGTTCTCGTGAACTCGCCGCCTACTCGCCTGGCTGGGATCCTCGCGAAGAGGACTACCCGCACACGACGCTTGACCTGTCGCATACAGCGGTCAGTGGAACTGATGGTCTGCAGATGGCGAAGGACTTCGGCGACGCACTGACGCACTTGCACCTCGCCGATGGCTCTGGCAGCGCCAAGGACGAACACCTGATCCCCGGTCGAGGAAACCAGGCATGTGGCGAGGTACTTGAGCACCTCGCCCGCCGGAACTTCGATGGCACTGTGGTCATCGAGGTGTCGACCCGAAAGGCAGCAAACCGCGCCGAACGTGAGGCGGATCTTGCCGAGGCCTTGGCCTACGCAAAGCTGCACCTAGTCGCAACTTAGCTAGCGTCGCGACGTACCGGCATTCGCACCATCGTCGGTCACTGTGGTTACGGATCGCCGACCTTGCTGGAGTACGTCAGGCTTGCTTGTGACTCCGGTAGCTGCCAGACCCTTGACTTCACCGGCATCGTCCAGGTAGCCGGGAACGAACTCCGGAAGAAGCCGGAACGCACGTTGGCACTGAACTCCCCGAGGTTCTTTGGCAGCACGATCTGTTGCGGCGACGACAGCATGTAGTCAGCGTCAAGCCCGAGTGCTTTCTGGTCGACGCCGACGAATTCAAGTGTGTCCGTCACGGTCTTGTCGATCACGATTCCGGCGTTGACTGTGACCCCCAGAAAGTTGTCGGGAAGCCCTTCGGAGCAGCGAAGCGCGTCGATCAACTCGACGACCGAGGCGAGGACCTGGTCATCAGTCATTGAAAGCGACGACACGATTCGATCAACGAACGTATTGATCTCCTTGACCATCTTCGCAGGATCATCGACAGTCAGACGGAATTCGGTGTTCTCCAGAACGCGGGAGGTGTTCTCGGCAAGAGGCTTGCGAATGCTGTCCAGTAACGGCAGGAGCTTCTCATTGGGTGTACGCCCTCCTTCGAATACGAGGCTCACGAGAACAACTCCCGTGGGATGCAGGGGCTTGCCGTCGGCAGTTGCCTCGGCAACCTCATTCCAGGTGTACGGCTTGACCCCTGCAAATTGCGCTGATCCTTCGCGAGGTGCGATCGGTTTGGAGGCACCGAGATCGATCTGATCGGCGACCGGCTGAGGGTTCCCAGTCACCCACTGACTCGACGTGCTCTTTGGCACCCCCACCTTGCCGGTGACCATCAAGTTGAAGACGCGTGGTTTCTTCGCGGCGGTTCCGGTCGTTGTCGAGTCGAAGGACATCGACGTGGACGTGATGGCGGTGCCAGGCGACGTCTTGGCCTGTGCGGGCGCCGAGTTAAGCGTCACCAAGCCAATAGCGGCAAGGGCGGCAAAGACCACCACATAGAAGGGCGAGCGCCACACACGCGTGATAGCCGCTGTCATGACGATCCCTCCGCATAGTTCGCGTGGGCCGTATACCTCACGACGTATTTGATGGTGGAGTTACCGAGAAGCGGCATATGGGACTCGTAAGTCGTGTGCCATTCGTTCCAGCTACTTGTCAGGAATCCGGCGCGGGCCTCGATGTTCACGTAGTTGCCCAGTGCCGAGTACTGCTTGGTTGTCGCCATCATCCAAGCTTCGTTCAGACCGAGACTCGAGGGTGTGATCTTGAATGTCTTCAAGGAGTTAATGACGTTTGGTAGCACTGGAATGAAGGCGCTAACCCCCACCCCAACCGGATCGTCTTTGTCGCCAGTGGCGAACATCTTCAGCCACGTGAAGATGCTCGTCCAGTTCGGCGCTGAAATCCCTGTGCGGATGTCCTTTAGCAGCTCATCCAGGGCCGCCTTTGTCTTCGCCGGGTCCGACGGGCTCAGGACGATGTGCGCTTCTTCCAGCTTCTTCGTCAAACTCTTGAGGTTTGGCGACATCGTGGATTCCAACGAGTCCGTGATCCATGACCCGGGCGTGAAGTCCCCGTCGAAGAGTGCCGTCAAGTTAATGATCACATCTGGTTGGAAGACTCCCTTTGCTCTGGTGAGGGTGTTCCAGTCGTATGCCTTGGCTGATCGATCTCCCCGGAACCACGCATCGCCATACTTGTTCTGGATATCCACTGATTGGCCGTCCTCAACACCAGAAGCCACTTCCCCAGGTGCGTTGTGGACCCAGCGAATCTTGGTCGAGCCCGGGACACCGACCGTCACCTTGACTTGCAGCGTCGCGATCACCGGCTCGTCACCGTAGAAGTCTTCGCACTTCTCGACCTTCACATTGTCGGCGGCGACGATGGGTGCGGGTTCTGCCGTGAGCAGCGATGTCGAAGCCGAGGTTTCCGGATTCGCTTTCGCGACGGCCGCGGATGCAGTCGATGTTGAACCGAGACCCAGCGTCATTGCTACGAAGACCGAAATGCATGCACCAATGAGCGCCAGAATTTGGCGTGGGTCGGGTGTGCGTGGCATCTGAACTCCTTGGCTCACAGGTTGGTAACAGGGCCATACCCGTTGTCCTTGTGGCCAACCGCGAGGTGACCGGTTAACCCCTTAAGTTCCCGCCGTATGCCCAGATCGCGTTGTTTGGTCTTGGGTTCGAAGAGGCGAGGAAGGTTACGTCGAGCAGCCACAGCGGGTCTTTAGTGGCAAACTGCCTGTCGTGGGATCAGATGATGTTCGCGATGCAGTCCTAGACGCCGCTCGTGCCGCTTTCCATGCTCGGGGCTACGCCAGAACCTCGGTCAAGGCCGTCGCTGCCGCCGCCGGTGTTGCACCCGATGTGGTGGGCAAGTACTACCAGTCGAAGGACAAGCTCTTTGCGGCCGCGATGAAGCTGCCATTCGATCCGGGTAGCGCAATTCCTGCGCTGGTTGCGCCTGGCCTCGATGGCATGGGTGAACGCCTGACGCGGGTGACTCTTGAGACGTTAGGTGATCCGGAGACCCGTTCGGATCTGATCGCGCTTGCCCGTGCTGGTGCATCAGGTGGCAAGGCCGCAGCCGGCCTCAAGACCTTCGTTGAGCAGGACATCGTTGACCGGCTTGCCGGTGTCATCGGAGTTCCTGACGCGCGTCTGCGCGCGAACCTGATCACCAGTTACTTGCTCGGAATCGCGATCAACCGATACGTGGTTAGGCTCGATCCGATCGCTTCCTTGAGCGAGGATGAAGTTGTGCGCCTGGTTGCGCCAACCGTTCAAGACTGGCTCACGCCGACGAAGCCACTACCGGGTTCCAAGAGTTCGTCCGCCGATGACAAAGGATCATCATCGAGTCGTCGACAACGAAAAGAGGACCCGTTCTCCGCGCTCAACGATTGGGCTGATTCCTGACCCACGTACGGTCAACTATTGCGGGCATCGATGAGGAGGATCTGGTGGTAGTGCGTAACGCGTTGATCGCGGCTTCACGCAGTGGCGCAATGAAGACTGCGGCAACGTCAACGCCATTGACGAAGTCAGTTGCCCGGCGTTTCGTCGCAGGCGAGTCTGCTGTGGACGCCGTTCAGGCGGGCGCGGATCTGGCTGCCTCTGGACTTCACTGCACGATCGAATACCTCGGCCCGGAGGTTATCGACGAAGAATCTGCCGAAGGCGCCGTCAAGGAATATCTGAAGCTACTTGAGGCGCTGCAGGCGGCCGACCTACTCGATCGCTCCGAACTTTCGGTCAAGCCGTCCGACATGGGCCTTGAACTCGATGGCGGCAGCAGCATTGCCCTGGCGAATACCTGCACTCTTGCCGGAGCAGCGGCGGAATTCGACACGCTGCTGACGTTGGACATGGAGGCGTACTCGACGGTCGAGCCGACGTTCGAGCTCTTCGATGCCGTGCATGCTGACTTCCCCCAGACCGGCATCGTTGTGCAGTCCTACCTGAAGCGCACCGAAGACGATTGCAGGCGGCTCGCGGATTCCGGCGCCAGGGTCAGGCTCGTGAAGGGGGCGTTTGACGAACCCGAAGAAGTCGCCTTCGAAGCAGCTCAGGACATCGATCTGTCGTATGTGCGCTCACTCAAAGCGCTGATGAATGGCGATGGAATTCCGCTGATTGCCACCCACGATCCACGACTGATCGAGATCGCGGCCGCCCTAGCGGTGCGCACCGGCAGGGAGCGCAGCAGCTACGAGTTTCAAATGCTTTTCGGGGTTCGTCCTGACGAGCAGAAGCGCTTGGCGGCATCGGGAGAGAAAGTTCGGGTTTACGTGCCCTACGGCCCGCAGTGGTACCCCTACTTGGTGCGTCGAATGGCGGAGAAGCCCGCGAACCTCGCACTGTTTGCCCGAGCATTGGCAGGCCGCGGATGACCGCTGTCGCGATCATCGGTGGCGGCAAGATGGGCGAGGCGCTCTTGGCCGGCCTACTTGGGGCAAACCACAGCGTCGTCGTATGCGAGCCAGACGAGCTTCGAGCAGCGTCCCTTCGGAAGATGTACGGCATCTCGACCGGCGATCCGCGAATTGCGGTGGAGAACTCCGACGTTGTGCTGCTCGCGGTAAAACCTGCGATGGTGGGCGAGGTCCTGGGGTCGGTAGGCGATGCGATTCCCGTCGAGGCACTTGTTATCTCCGTCGCGGCGGGAATCACCACCGCTGCTTTGGAATCGGGGGTTGCCCACGGCATCGGAGTTGTGCGGGCGATGCCGAATACCCCAGCGCTTGTCGGTCAGGGAATGACTGTGCTGTCCGCGGGCCGTAGCTGCACGCCTGAGCAGCTCGAGCAAGCGCAGGAATTGCTGGCCGCAGTCGGCAAGGTGGCGGTAGTTCCTGAAGCTCAGCAGGATGCTGTGACCGCGCTCTCGGGTTCGGGCCCGGCCTACGTCTTCTTCGTCGTCGAGGCGATGATCGATGCTGCGATAGCGCTTGGTTTGGATTCGGAGACTGCCCGCGAGTTGGCAATTCAGACTGCGTACGGCGCAGCCACCATGCTTCGTGAGACAGGCGATGACCCAGTTGAACTCCGCGAGAACGTCACTTCTCCGGGAGGGACGACCGCCGCTGCGCTTGAACGTCTCGAGGCCCACGAGGTCCGGGAAGCCTTCATCGCTGCCTTAACGGCCGCGAAACTTCGCTCTGCGGAGCTCGCTTCTGAGTAGAAATCGCACGATTCGGTGAGATCGGCGCCTCCGGCAGCCGATCTCACCGAATGCGGCAGATTTCCCTTCATCAGGTGAGGGAGTGGCAAGTTCGGCTAGCGTCTGAGGCGTGAGTGGGCCAATGGCGTTCGTTTGGGATGACGAACTTCGCCATTACGACTTCGGTCCGGGACATCCGCTCTCGCCAATCAGAACGGTGCTGGCCTACAAGCTGATCGAATCGTTGAAGATCCTCGAACAACCGAATTGCCGAGTGCTCGGTGACGTGGGGTTGGCGACAGATGAAGACCTGCTGCGGGTTCACGACCCGACGTTCATTGAGTCGGTCAAGCTCGCATCGGAAGGAACGGGTTATCGCGATCTTGCCCGTGGCCTAGGAACGGATGACGTGCCTGTATTCGAGGGCATGCACACGGCGTCGGCGCGAGTATGTGGCGCCTCTTTGGCAGCAGTCCGGGCGATCCAGGACGGATCCGTCACGCACGCAGTCAATATTTCGGGGGGCCTGCACCACTCGATGCCGGCGAATGCCAGCGGGTTCTGCGTGTACAACGACGTGGCGGTTGCGATCGCGTGGCTGCTCGATCAAGGCGTTGAACGAATTGGCTACGTGGATGTCGACGTTCATCATGGCGATGGCGTGCAGGAGATCTTCTACAACGACCCCAGGGTCATGACGATCTCGCTTCATGAATCGGGCAAGACGCTGTTTCCTGGTACTGGCCGACATACCGAGATCGGCGGGCCGAATGCACTCGGGACGACGATCAATATCGCCTTGCCGGCAGGAACCGATGACGATGGTTGGCTGCGAGCTTTCGATGCGATTGTCCCGAAGGTCTTGCGGACATTCGCGCCGCAAGTGCTGGTAACTCAGCAAGGGTGTGACTCACACCGTGACGACCCACTCGCTCACCTGCGGTTGACGATCGAGGGTCAGCGCGCGTCTTACGTCCGGCTACATGACCTCGCGCATGAACTGTGTGACGGCAAATGGTTCGCAACCGGTGGCGGTGGCTACGACTGGGTCGATGTCGTTCCAATCGCCTGGGCCCATCTCACCGCAATCGCCGCTGGCGTGCCGATTCCAACCGAAGCCGCCGTTCCCGAAGACTGGCGCACGCTGGTCAAAGTTGCGCTTGGTCAAGAGGCACCCGCACGGATGGGCAACGGCACGATCCTGCATCCGCGACCGTGGTCAGCCGGCTACGACCCGTTGGACTCCCTCGACAAGGCGATACTGCGAACGGAAGACGTGGTGTACCCACAGTTGGGGCTTACTTCGGACCCCTACACGTTCTGATCCGACCCGTACTCGTCGCCTGAGTTGGTCGCCGCGTAGGGTTGGCACCTGCAACGCCGGATGGCCGGTGGATGCATCAAGCTTCGACCTTCCGGATTGCCGGTGAGTCGATTGAAGTGTCAATGAATGCCCGTTCGAGGAAAGGTTTGATCCGTGGGATCAGTCGTCAAGAAGCGCCGCAAGCGCATGGCGAAGAAAAAGCATCGCAAGCTGCTGCGCAAGACGAGGGTTCAACGCCGCAATAAGAAGTAGTCCCGACCAGTCGTTGTTGGCCTGCAGGAGGATTCGATGCCCAAGGTGGTACTCGTCACCGGAGTTTCTCGGTACCTGGGTGGACGGATGGCTCGGATCCTCACGGAGGACCCGAGTATCGACCGTGTCGTCGGCGTCGATGTAGTTCCGCCCCGAATGGACATCGGTGGTGCCGAATTTGTGCGCGCCGATATCCGAAACCCGATCATCGCCAAGGTCATCAACGCGGCCGAGGTCGACACGGTCGTACACATGGGCGTCATTGCGACGCCCGTGCAAGCTGGCGGTCGGATGTCGATGAAGGAAATCAACGTCATCGGCACCATGCAGTTGTTGGCCGCTTGCCAGAAGTCCCCGAGTGTCAGCAAGTTGGTCGTGAAGTCCTCAACGTCGATCTATGGCGCAGGTCCCAAGGATCCGGCCATGTTCACCGAGGAGATGGAGCCCAAGCACACCCCGGGTTCGGGTTGGGCGAAGGATTCCGTCGAGGTCGAAAGCTACGTGCGCGGATTCGCCCGTCGCCGACCTGACGTTTCGGTTACCACTCTGCGGTTCGCGAACTTCCTCGGTCCTCGCGTCGAGACTCCAATGTCGAGCTACTTCGAATTGCCCGTGATTCCGACTTTGTTGGGCCACGATGCGCGTCTCCAGTTCATCCATGAGGACGACGGCCTTGAGGCTCTGCGCCAAGCAACGATCGATGAGCATCCCGGAATGTTCAACGTGGCTGGTGACGGGATCATCCTGTTGACTCAAGCAGCCCGCCGCGCTGGGCGACCAACAATCTCGCTGCCCGCGAGTAGCGCCGGTCTTGTTGGCGCGATCATCCGTCGCCTCGGCCTGGCCGACTTCTCGCCCGAGCAGGTCCGCTTCCTGACCTACGGCCGCGGCGTCGACACCACTCGTATGCGCACCGTGTTCGGGTTTACCCCGCAACACACCACACCTGAAACGTTCGATGCCTTCGTGAAGTCACGTCGGCTCAATCGGATGCTTCCGCCTGAACGGGTGGAGGCAGTCGAAGATCAACTTGTCTCACTGCTCACTGGAAGGGTGTCGTAGATGGCTGACGCTCGCGTCATCCCGATTAAGGCCAAGGATCCCAAGGAGCGGGCGAAGAAGAAGGCTGCCGCCAAGCGACCAACCGCCAAGCGCCCGCCCGCATCATCGGGTGTTCGTGGCTCACGTGGGTCTGCGGCAACTGCTGCTGCCCATGACGAGGAGCCCGAGGCTGCCGCCGATCACGCACCTTTGCCGGGTGCCGAACCCGCCCCCGTTGCCTGGGATCGCAAGGTGGCGGAGTTTCTCGCGTTCCTGCGCCGCAGGGTCACCGGCGACTACGAGGTAGATGAATTCGGCTACGACCGCGAATTGACGGACCGGGTGTTAAATGCCCCGCTTCGACCGCTCTACTCGAAGTGGTTCCGCGTGGAGACCCGTGGACTGGAGAACATTCCAGATACAGGCGGAGCACTCATCGTCGCGAACCACTCCGGAACCGTGGCGATCGACTCCTTGATGACGTCCATTGCGTTGCTGGATCACCACCCTGCCCGTCGCCAATTGCGGATGCTCGGCGCGAACCTGGTGTTCCAGACGCCAGTCGTCGGCGAGTACGCCCGCAAGTCAGGTTCGACTCTGGCATGCGCGCCGGACGCTGAACGACTCCTCAACAAGGGTGAGCTCGTCGGAGTCTGGCCCGAGGGCTTCAAGGGCGTTGGCAAGCCGTTCAGTGAGCGATACAAGCTTCAGCGGTTCGGCCGCGGCGGATTCGTCTCGGCGGCACTGCGGACGAAGTCCCCGATCATTCCCTGCGCGATTGTCGGCGCGGAGGAGATCTACCCGATGATTTCGAATGCTAAGACGTTGGCTCGCATTATGGGCGTTCCGTACTTCCCGATCACGCCAACGTTTCCGTGGCTCGGTCCGCTCGGTTTGGTCCCGTTACCGAGCAAGTGGATCATCGAATTTGGGGAGCCGATCTACACCGATGACTTCCCGGATAACGCTGCGGATGACCCGATGCTGGTCTTCAACTTGACCGACCAGGTTCGCGAGACGATCCAGCAGACGTTGTACAAGCTGTTGGTTCAGCGTCGGTCCGTCTTCCTTTAGACTTAGTCAACCTTTGCCGCGAGGGCCCCGGCCTTCCGGCCGGAGACTTCGTCTAGGGACTTCCCGGCCGGCTCGATTTGGTAGACAAGGGTCACGACGAAGCCGATAAGGCAGACCACGGCGAGGCCTGAGAGCAGCATCCACTGTTCGATCGAATCCAGCAAAATTGGGAAGAGGAAGACCCCGAGCGCTGCGCCGAGCTTGGCCATTCCCGCCGCGAATCCGTGACCTGCAGCCCGGATCTCGGACGGGAACACTTCGGCTGGCAGTGCGTACGTGGTTGCGTTTGGCCCGGCATTCATGAAGAAGTTGAAGATCGCGAATCCACCGAATACCAAGATGAGATGTTGCCCTCCGCCACCGGGAAGGGCTGAGGCGAGTGCCAGGACCAACAGTCCAACTGACATGAAGACAAAGCCGCCAAGCTGTAAGCGGATTCGTCCCAGCTTCTCGACGAGGAATATTGCGGCGACAAATCCGAGGACGAGAAACACGTCAAGTGCCGCCGTGCCTTCGGTCGCTGCGATGTCATCTGCGATTCCTGAGCTGTTCGGTCCAGCGATTGCAAATGCGGCCAAGAGGGTTGGCGTAAAGATGCCGACTCCGTAGGTCGCGATGTCCATCAAGAACCAGGGGACGGCAGTGAAGATCGTTCGCCTGCGCATGCCCTTCTTAAAGAGGGCAGGTTGGAAGAGGGACCTCAACCCTTCCGGAGTGCGGGTCGGCGTCTTCTGGTCCTTCTTGGAAACATAAGTGGAAATTCCCGTCAACTGGGTGGTGACCGCAACGGCCTGGTCCTCTTGGCCGTTCTCCGCCAGCCAGCGTGGGCTCTCTGGGACTTTTCGCCGCAGCAGGATGATGATCAATGCTGGCACGATCCCGAAGCCGAGCATCCACCGCCATGATGTGTCGTAGGGCAGTGCTAGCAAGATGACCACGCCGACGATCGCACCCAGCAACATGCCGACAGCTTGCAGCGAGAAGGCCGAAACAAGCCACCGACCACGGTTCTTCTTCGGCAGGATCTCGGCGAGGAACGATGCCGCAATCGGGTAGTCCAGGCCAATCGCGATACCGAGGAGGAAGCGCGCAACTATTAGCGATGGAACATCCCACGCGAACATGCACGCCACTGAAAAGATGACGAACATGACGAGGTCGTAGCGAAAGATTCGTTGCCGGCCCAACCTGTCCCCGAGAGGACCTAAGAACGTTGCGCCGACAAACGCTCCAACGATCGCTGCCGTGGAGATCAAACCCGTTTCAACAGAACTAGCGCCCAGGTCCTCTTTGATGAGGGGGTTTGCCACTCCGATGATGAAGAAGTCGAAGCCATCGAGCATGATTCCCAAACCGCCCAAGAACCAAAATGTGACGTGCAACTTGGACATCTTGGCGTTGTCGAGTGCTTCGCCAATTGGTATAGCTCCGTCAGCGGGGGTGGATTTCGCCATGTCGATCACGATCGTGATTCCGGATTCTGCGAGCAACCCGAGGGGCCACGGATGAGCATGTGTAGCGACACTGTTCGGATTCCGTTTCCCGCGAGGTCACACACGCATCGGGCCATTAACCAACGTCAGTGGTCGTGGGGTTCCTCGAGCGTGAATTCGTCTCGGTCAGCGTCAAACGTGTACAACTCCGAATAGCGACCCCAGTCGACGGCGACGTCCAACTGCGCCTGCGCGTATGAGTCGTTGTAGCGCCGCTTGAGTGCATCGCGGAAGAAGCCGGCACCGATCCGCTTTGACTTCGATCGTTCAAGCGCACGAACGATTGTTGCGACGAGTGGAACCTGGCCACGGGCCGCTTCAGCAAACATCAACTTCTCGCGGCGGATAGATCCACCAGCAAAGTCGGTCCCAATGTCGGTCAGACCGACGCGCCCGCCGTGTACTTCTGCGAAGCCAAGTTGTTCTAGTGCTTCCACTTGCGGCAGCAGATCGTCCACCTCCAGCCCAAGATCGTCAGCGAGGTTCGCAATCGTGCGGGTTCCTTCGCGGGCGAGGATGTCGGCTAGACCTGAGATGCCGTCGACGCTTGCCAGCGGCAAGGCGGTGAGAGACGCGGACTGATCACCACCTGCATCAGCGTCAGGTCCTGCCTGCTCCTTGCCGCTACCACCTCCACCGACGTCGGGATGGTTGCGTTGAGTCAGCAAGTCGTAGATCTGATCGACGTACCCAACAAATTGGGCCGAATCACGATCACGCGGTTGCGGCATTTCAATGTCAAACAAAGCTTTGATGCGTCCAGGGTCAGATCCAAGAACGGCAACGCGATCGGCAAGCACCACGGCTTCCTCGATGTTGTGGGTAACGATCACCACCGAAGAAATCGTGAATTCGTGGTTAGCGATGAGCTCAATGAGTTCGTTTCGCAGGGTCTCGGCCGTTAGCACGTCGAGGGCGGAGAAGGGCTCGTCCATCAGCAGGACATCAGGTTCGACGACCAGTGCCCGGGCGAAGCCAACGCGCTGCCTCATCCCGCCAGACAGTTCCTTGGGAAATGCATCCTCGAACCCATCGAGGCCGATCAGCTCGATTGCCCGCTGCGCCTTCTGCGTCCGTTCCTTCGACTCGATCCCACGGGCCTCCAAACCCAACTCAACATTCTGCTGAACCGTCAACCACGGCAGAAGTGCAAATGTCTGAAACACCATTGCAGTCTGGCTGTTGGGGCCGTCTAGCTGGCGATCCCCGATGAGGACCTCACCCGAGCTGGGTGCCATCAAGCCAGCGATGCATCGCAGCAAGGTCGACTTTCCACTCCCGCTCTTTCCAAGCAATGCCAGAACCTCACCTGGCTCGATCGTTAGGTCAATTCCGTCGAGTACTAGGTGTTCGCCGTCGGTTGTTGCGAAACTTTTGCGGATGTCCTGGAGGGTCATCAACGGCGCGGGGGCAGCCTGGGTCGAAGTCGTGTCGGTCATAGCGAGTACCTCTTCTCAGACAGTGCATACAGCCGCTTCCAAAGCATCCTGTTGATTACTAGGACGAAGACGCTCATCACGATGACACCCGTCAGCAGTTGTTGTTGATTCCCGGATTCACTCGCCTCCGAGATGTACGCACCGAGTCCGGCGGCCGTGAGTGTTGTGGAGCCGAAGCTCACGACCTCGGCAACGATCGATGCGTTCCACGCGCCACCGGAGGCAGTGATCCCCCCAGTGACGTAGGCGGGCATGACGGCGGGAAGCGCGAAGCGCTTCCACCACAGCCAACCACCGACGCGCATGTTGGACATTGCCTCGCGCAGATCGCTGGGCATTGCCTGAGCGCCAGCAATAACGTTGAACAGGATGTACCACTGAGCGCCGAGCATCATTAGAACGATGGCGCCCCAGTTGATGCTGATTCCCGTTGCCACCAAAAATGTCGTGACAAAGGGAAACAGGAAGTTTGCCGGGAAGCTCGCGAAGATCTGCACCAATGGCTGGGCGATGCGTGAGAGCTTCGGGTTCAATCCGATCTTGATTCCGATCGGCACCCAAATGAGCGTCGATAAAACGAGAACGGCCGCAACTCTCAGCATCGTGAGGAAGCCGAGTCCCAGCGGCTCGAGGAAGGTGCCGAACCCCGAGTCTTTGGTGACATAGACCAGCAGGTGGTAGAGCCCGAACGCGAGCCCGCCGAGTACGACCACCCAGAAGACCGCATCCCAGAGGCGTCGCTTGGCCGCAGATGTGGTCGCCAGAGTCCTGCGCGGTCGGCTGAATCTAGTGACGGCCAATGAGATTTGACCAGAGGCGGAGCGCCTCGCGTTCCCCACCCCAGATGGCAGCCGAGCTGCTCGGACGATATTGAGGACGGCCGACTTCGGCGTCGACGCAGCGGTGGATTGCTCGTTCTTGAATCGTTCCGCCCAGGCCACTAGCGGGCGCCAGAAGAGGACGTTAACAAGAATCACCAGAACCGCCATCGTGACGATTGCCCAGGCGACATGGCCCATGTTGCCTTCGTCAATTGCGATTCCCGCATAGGCGCCAACCCCGGGCAAGGAGTAGCTCTGTCCGGAGACGCTGATCGTCTCGGCGGCCGTCAAGAAGAACCAAGCGCCCCCCATGCTCATCATGCCGTTCCAGATGAGGCCGATCATCGCGTTCGGGACTTCGAGCCGCCAGAAGCGAAGCCATGAATTCAGGCCGAAGAGCGCAGACATCTCGGTCAATTCCTTGGACATCGTCAGCGATGAGTTGTACATGGAGAAAGCGAGGTTCCATGCTTGGGCGGTAAAGATCGCGAAGATCGCCGCACATTCGAGTCCGAGTTGAGAACCTGGAAAGAGCGCGAGGAAGGCCGTCACGGTGATCGACAGAAAGCCCAACACAGGAACCGATTGCAGGACATCAAGTGCGGGGACGAGGATTCGTTCAGCCTTCAGGCTGTGTGCGGCCCAGTAGCCAAAGATGAGGGCAAATGCGTACGAGAAGAAGAGCCCTACGAACATGCGTAGCAATGAGCAAAGGGCGTAATAGGGCAGACTCGTTGGATCCGTGGAGATCTCTGAGTCGTTGCTGGGCGGCAACGGCACGTCAGCCGCCGAGACGATTCGAACAACGAGGAACAAGATCAGGAATACGGCGACGGCAACGAGCACATCGGCTGGCAGCGGACTCGACAACCGACGACCGATCGTCGCTGACATCCACGACTCAGTTGTTGATCGTGGAGCATCGCTGGTTCTGCGCGATCCCACCTGCGCGCTGCCTGGATTCACATCTAGTGCCCGGTCTTGGAATCAGTGCGTGCCGCAAGCGTGCTCCCCGCGAGGACCTCGATTCCCCCGGGTCCGGTTGATTCGGATCGCTGATCAGGAAGTCTAGCGGCGGCGGGATCCTGGGCAAGGTTCGCTGCGGCGATTGCGGACGCCATCCACTTTCGACTGAGCGCAACTGCTTCGCTTGGCTGTTCGGCTCGAATGACCGCCAATGTGTCTACCCAGCCATCGGATTGGACCGGCGATACGCGCCACGTTGCGAGCCGAGGATCACGGTCAGCGATTGATTTTAGAGCTTCTGCAACCAGAAGTTGGCGTCGTCCGTGGATTAGTGCTGACTCAGGCGATAGCTTGAATGTGAGTTCAAGGTTGAAGATGGGGAGGTCGGCCACCTTCACCGATGAAGGGCCGATCCACGTTGGGGACGTCATGGCCGCCACTCTTCCGAAGTTCGAAACCGCAAGGATTCCACCGAGATTTCGAGCCGGTGAACCTCAGATGAATTAACGAAACATTGCTCCAAGTGGGGTCGTCCAGACGTCGTCGGAAGCCATCGAAAATCGTCGTTCACTCACCGATTCATCTGCGGGACACCGAGCGTTCGCCAAGTTGTTGGCTGCCTGCGGTGCGGAATCAAAAGGAACTTGGCAATCTCGATCCACGACAACTTGAACGAGGTGCGGAGCATGGTGAAACTAAAGAGACCAGATGCAATTCAGAAGATGATGAGCGAAGCCGCATCACATCTACCCGACGCGACGATGGCGTTCTACTCGCTCGTAACGGCGAATCCGGAGGCGCGCCCAGCGCTTGCGAAGAAGCTGGGAGAGATTGAGTCCGAGGCGGATGAGCGCCAAGTGAAGCTGATGCGCAAGGTTGCCACAACCTTCATCACGCCGTACGACAGGGAAGACATCTACGGCATGTTTGAGACGTTGGACGACATCGTCGATTCCCTCGACCATGCGGGCCGATTGGTCATCGACTTCGAGATGCTCCAGCTACCGGAAGAGCTGGCGACCAGTGCCAAGGAGCTCGTCAAGATGAGTGAACAGGCCCGCGATGCGACCGAGTACATCAAGAAGCCAAACAAGATGGAGAAGGCACTCTTCGCGGTTAATGATCACGAGAACGAACTAGATGATGCCTACCGGCGCATGTTGCGAAACGCGCTGCAACCCGGCGCAGATCCGATTGAAGCCATCAAGCTGAAAATCCTTGCGGACTCCCTTGAGCAGGCTGCAACCAACATCGAGCGGTTCACGCGCGCTCTGTCGATTGCCGCGATCAAGGAAACCTGATGGATTGGGCGCTGATCGTTACGGCCATCGTCGTCATTGTCGCTATCGGCTTCGACTTCACGAATGGCTTCCACGACGCCGCGAACGCGATTGCAACCTCCGTCGGAACGCGCGCCCTCGCGCCCGCAACGGCGCTCGCGCTTGCTGCCGTCTTCAACTTCATCGGTGCCTTCATCGGTTACTGGACCGGCAGCGGAGTTGCCAAGACCATCCAAAGCGTCACGACTCCGCCAAGTGGCTATGCAGGTTTGGCCCTGGTTGCCGCTGCACTTGGTGGTGCCATCGGTTGGAACCTGGTCACCTGGCGACTCGGTCTGCCCAGTTCATCCACACACGCGTTGATCGGCGGGGTGGTTGGCGCCGCTCTCGTCGCGGGCACGATCGTCGAGTGGGGCACTGTGTGGGAGAAGGTGATCATCCCGATGGTCACGTCACCTTTCGTTGGTTTGATCTTGGCATTCCTCGTGATGAGGCTCATTGTCGTGATCTTCAGAAACAAGAATCCTCAGAAGGTTGGCGGCGGGTTCCGGCATGCCCAGAGTGTTTCGGCATGTGCCATGGCGATGGGACATGGCATGCAGGATGCGCAGAAGACGATGGGAGTCATCTTCCTGCTGCTGATCAGCATGGGCTATGCGTCGGCCAGTGACGAGATGCCAGTGTGGATCGTCTTCGCCTGCGCTGGTGCGATCAGCATCGGGACAGCGGTCGGTGGAAAGCGGATCATGAAGACGTTGGGACGCAGAATCATCGACCTCGACCCCGCGCGAGGATTCTCTGCCGAATCCGTCTCTGCGACGGTCCTTTACGTCACGGCACTCGGCCTTGACGCACCCGTCTCGACGACGCAGGTAATCACTGGCGGAATCCTTGGTGCCGGTGTTGAGAAACGCGTGTCCTCCGTCCGGTGGGGAGTCGGAGTCAACATTCTGTGGGCTTGGGGTCTGACGCTCCCGGCGGCCGCAGCGCTTGCCGCCCTGGTGTACCTGATCATCAAACTCGTATCTGCCCTCTAGGTCACCACGTCAGGACGGGCATGGGTTGAGGCATCCTTGATCACATGGTGCTAAGCGTCGGCAACTCCTCGATGCGCCGTGGTGTCATCGCTGCTTGCGTGTCTGCGACTTTGTTTGGCGTTAGCACGCCATTGGCGAAGCTCTTGCTCGGGAAGACCGGCCCGTGGATGCTCGCTGCGCTGCTGTACCTGGGCGCTGGAATCGGACTCTTGGCCTACCGGACCATCAGCCGGGCAGCGCGAGTGAGGCTTTCGGCTCAAGACCGTGGGATCTTCGCGGCCGCAACGTTCTTCGGTGGGATCGGCGCGCCAGTCCTCCTCATGTTCGGGATCTCGCAGATGCCAGCCACTGGTGCATCGTTGTTGTTGAATTCGGAGGCTGTCTTCACGGTCCTGTTGGCATGGCTGATCTTCAAGGAACACGTGGGTCGGCGGCTGTTTCTCGGGATCACGGCGATCGTTGCCGGTGGCCTTCTCGTGACGGTGCCCGGGTCTGCGGACTTGGGGTCGGGTTGGGCTCCAATCGCGGTAGTCGCTGCCTGCCTGTGCTGGGCGCTGGACAACAACCTGACGCAGCGAATCTCCACCACAGATGCTTCGTGGCTCGCCATGATGAAAGGCCTGATCGCAGGTACCACGAACTTGGTCATTGCATTCCTGCTCGGATCGCACCTGCCATCACCGGCGACGACGGCAGCAGGTCTGGTAATTGGGTTTGGTGCCTACGGGTTGAGCCTCATGCTGTTCGTAATGGCGCTGCGACAACTCGGTACGGCGCGCACGGGCGCGTACTTCTCCGTCGCACCCTTCCTCGGCGCGCTGGTTGCAGTCGCACTTGGAGAGCCAATCACAGCTGCGCTGATTCTGGCGGGAGCGTTGATGGCGCTGGGAGTATGGCTACATCTGTCAGAGCACCACGAACACGAACACGTCCACGCAGCAACCGAATTGGGAGTGCCGCAGATCCGACATACCCACCCGCACTATCCCGATACCGAGCACAGGCACTCACATGATTGAGCGGCGCCTGCGGCACACGGGCGGTGGGGCTAGTCGCCCCCGACTCATCTGCCGTGTCCCCTCCAGTTGTATGACCATGAGTAATCCAGTTGCTGAATATGCACTTTCATCATGATGTTGCTCGTATCGCTGTCGCGATGAATCCACAGTTTCGTCTTCGTGTTTGGTACGAACCATCCTTGGTGTCCCTCAGCCTGAGCCAGTGACCATTCGACCTGATTGGGAGTTGGCTCAGACCCCATGCTCCCCGCTCCCGCAAGGATGTAGGGGTACTCCATTGCATCGTTGTTGGCACCGACGAAACCAATCATCGCGCCTCGTTGTCGGTACTCTGGTGGGCCTACGACGCTGTATATCCGGGCGTAGACGTCCGCGACAGGGTCCCCCTTGCAGTTGCTTCCGGACATGTTGTGACTTTCACCCTTACTCAGGATTCCCTCGTCGTGTTCTGTCGTGGATTTGGATAGTCCACCTTCAGTGGTGAAGATCCAAATGGGGTTGTCGGTGTCATTCGTGAGGATCAGCGTCGAAGCTTTGGACCCCGTTAGCACCGTGCCCCCGTTTTCTCGTGCCCCGGCAGTCTGCTCACTGACTCCCGTCGCCGAAGTCGCTGCGCCGAGTGCTGTGGTGAGGACAAGGAGTGGAACTGCCGCGAATGCGGCTTTGCGGCTGAACATAGATCGCATGGGAGGAACCTTCCGTTGACGGAGTTATCCCTGTCGTTGTTCCCCGGTTTTCCTTGGCGACTACCAGTTGCGCCCGGTGAGCCGGTTCACCGGGAGGAATCGAGACTAGGAGTCAGGCGCGGGCGTTGCGGATTGCGCGAGCGGTGACGACCGATCCGATAGCTGCCCCCGCCACGACGCCGAGGATGATGGTCGACGAGGCGCCGATCTTCACTGCCTTACGGCCCACTCTGAAGTCATTAACTGGCCACTCATGCGATTTCGCGTAGTGCCGGAGTTTGCGATCAGGATTGATGGCATGGGGATTGCCAACCAGGCTCAGCATGGGGATGTCATTGGCTGAATCGGAGTATGCCGAGCACCGAGTTAGGTCGAGACCCTCAACTTCGGCGAGGGTCGCCACAGCGTCCGCTTTCGCCTGACCGTGGATTGGTGACCCGAGCAGGCGGCCGGTGTATACGCCGTCCTTGATCTCTGACCGTGTACCGATAGCCCCGGTGAGTCCGAGACGATCGGCAATCACCTGCGCGACTTCGATCGGAGTCGCGGACACGAGCCACACACGTTGCCCGGCGTCCAGGTGTGCGTGGGCAAGCGCCAGAGTCCCCTCCCACAGCTTGTCCGCCATATATTCGTCGAACACGTCGTCGGCGAGCGCTTGCATCTCCTCAACGCGACGGCCCTTGACGATGGACAGCGCGGAGTCCTGAATCTTGGCGATATCGTCCATGTTCTCGGTCCCGGCCATGACGAACTTGGCCTGCTTCCACGCGAAGTTCGCCATCTCGCGGCGGGACACGATGCCGTTCTTCACCATTCCCCGCCCAAACGCGTAGATGCTCGCGCCCTGGACGACGGTGTTGTCGATATCGAAGAAAGCGGCACCCGTTGGATCGGGCTTGATTGGCGGGGAATTAGGCGCGTCTGAGGCCGCGAGTGAACCCGATTCGAGGTCAATGGGACCGCCATCGGGGGACTTACTGGCCGGCAGCGTTGGATTCTCTGACTCCTGGTTTGACACACTGGCACCCTAGCCGCCTACAGCTATGGGAGACTCGCGTTCGTGGGAGCTAACCTCGCAGACCTGGTGCAGGTCGCCGCAACGCAGCGGCCTGACGTGCCAGCAATCGTGACAACCGACCGTACGACGACCTGGGCGGAGCTTGAGCGCTTGGTCCGTGCTGTGTCCGGCGGGTTAACCACGCGCCGCTTGGATCGCGGGGACCGCGTGGCGATCGTTCTCGGGAACAGCCTTGAGTTCGTCACTTCGTATTTCGGCATCATGCGCGCGGGCTTGGTGGCAGTGCCGATCAACAATTCCTATACGGCGACCGAAATTTCCGCCGTCTTGACGTCCTCCGGGGCGAAGCTCGTGATTGCCGATCGCCAGACGGTGAAGGCGGTTCGTGACGCTTCCGGCGGAGAGGTTCCGGTCATTGAGGTCGGTACGGACGAATGGCGTCGCCTGACCGTCGGTTCGACACCGCCTCCCGACTTTGAGACTGATCCTGAGAGCCTGGCCGTTCTGATCTACACCGCTGGCACTTCTGGTCAGCCCAAGGGCGCGATGCTTACCCACCGGGCGCTGCTGTCCAACCTCGACCAACTCCTGCGCGTTACCGATCCGGCGCCGATGCTCGCCGACGACGTCGTGCTGATCGTCTTGCCGATGTTCCATATTTACGCGTTGAACGCTGCTCTCGGGCTGGTCGCTCGTTGTGGTGCGACGGCCGTCATTTCAGACCGATTCGACCCAGAAGACTCGCTGCGGATGGTGCAGGACCACAAGGTCACGAACATTGCTGGTGCGCCGCCGATGTACATCGCGTGGTCTGCGATCCCGAATTTCGCGCACCGGATGTCGTCGGTCCGAATGCTTGCTTCAGGTGCTGCTCCGCTGCTTCCCGCGGTCTACCAACAGTTCGCATCTGCGGGCCTGACGATCTGGGAGGGCTACGGAATGACCGAGGCTTCCCCGGTCATCACGTCTGCGATCGTCACCGGAGTCTCGAAGGCCGGAAGTGTCGGACAGCCGCTGCCCGGCGTCGAGACCAAGCTGGTCGATGACTCGGGGAACGAGGTTGAAGAAGGCGATCCAGGCGAGATCATCGTGCGCGGACCCAACCTGTTCAGTGGTTACTGGCCAGATGGCGCCGACGGACCGGACGGCGATGGTTGGTTCGGAACCGGTGACGTGGCGATTGCCGACCACGAGGGCGACCTGCGGTTGGTCGATCGTCGACGCGATTTGATCCTGGTCAGCGGTTTCAACGTGTACCCGCGCGAAATCGAGACTGTCATTGCAGCTGCACCCGGTGTTGCCGAAGTCGCGGTGGTGGGTGTGACGCATCCGTACACGGGTGAGGCAGTCAAGGCGATCGTGGTGCCGAAGCTCGATGTGCAACTTCATTCCGAAGATGTGTTGGCGTTTGCCCAGCAGCATCTCGCGCGGTTTAAGGCGCCGACCATTGTTGAAGTTGTCCGTGCTCTGCCCCACTCGGTCACCGGAAAGATCCAGAAGAGCGGCCTGAAAGAGCGCGCGATTGACGCCGAGTCGATTTCCGACATCAGCGACCAGTTGAAGCAGGAGGCCGACGCGACCACCGTGCAGGAGCAGGGCGAAGTCAAACCCGCAAACGACTCGTCCGCATCCTAAAGACGCCATGTCGCAGGAATCGCAGACAGTTCGGGTAACGCTGATCGGTAAGCCAGATTGCCATCTTTGTGCTGATGCCCGAGGGGTCATAGCGACCGTCTGCGCCGAATTGGGAGTCGGCTGGCAAGAGGTGTCGATTCTCGATGATCCCGAACTGGCCGACGAATACTGGGACAAAATCCCGGTGACACTGATCGACGGCGATGTCCATGACATCTATCGGGTGGACCCCGCTCGACTTCGGTCCAAGCTCACCTGACGCCGTGCATGCCCCGCCTTGGTCGCAGATTCTGTTCAACGTGTTGCCGAATTAACACTCGGTAACTTTGTGCATTCGTGAATTCCGGCGTACTCTTGTGCAGTTCGCAAGTGCTACCGAGCTGTTCTAATCGTCGAGGAGGATGCCCGTGGGAACGCGGCGAGGCATCCCTGAAGCAACTGTTGCGCGCTTACCCATTTATCACCGCGTGCTGACCTCCCTCAACGAACTTGGCGTTGAGACTGTGTCGAGCGAAGAACTCGCCAGCGCGTCAGGCGTTAGCAGCGCAAAGCTTCGCAAAGACCTCTCGCACCTGGGCTCCTACGGAACCCGCGGCGTTGGCTACGACGTGGAGTTCCTCGTCTACCAAATTGCCCGCGAACTGGGCCTGACGCAGGACTGGCCAGTAGTTATCGTCGGGGTGGGAAACCTCGGTCGAGCCCTTGCCAACTACGGCGGCTTCGCTTCGCGGGGATTCCGAATTGTTGGACTGCTCGATGCGGATCCGAACCTCGTCGGCAAAGATGTCGCGCTCGCCCCAGGGATGCGGGTCCGTCACCTTGACGAACTCGAACGAGTTGTTCGCGAAGCGGAACCTGCGATAGCCGTGATTGCGACCCCGGCTGAGGCTGCCCAAGCGGTGTGCGATCGAGTGGTTGCCGTTGGCATGACGAGCATTCTCAACTTCGCCCCGGTGGTGCTGGCAGTCCCAGACCGAGTCGAAGTTCGCAAGGTGGACCTGGCAACCGAACTGCAGATTCTGGCGTTCCATGAGCAGCGACGAACCCGCGACGACGACCTTGTCGGCAGCGTCGGGGGTGGCTTGTGAGCCTCCTGCTTGTTGGGGTTAGCCATCGCACGGCACCGGTCGCGCTGCTCGATCAGATAGCCGCACATACCGAATCGGTCACCTCGCTTCGCAACGACATTGCGGCGTCACCATTCGTCGCCGAAGTCATGGTTGTCAGCACCTGTAACCGTTTGGAGGTCACTGCCGAGGTTGTGCGCTTCCACGGGGCAGTGACGGATATTTCAAGCCGTCTGGCGAAGCACACGGGCGTGCATCTCGACGATCTGACAACTCACCTCTACGTTCACTTCGAAGAGCGCGCCGTGCACCACATGTTCACGGTCGCCTCCGGGCTCGACTCGATGATTGTCGGCGAGCAACAGATTCTTGGTCAGGTACGCAGTTCCTTGCGTGAGGCGCAGGAAGCCGGGAATGCCGGGCGAGTGCTGAATGACCTTGGCCAGACCGCACTCCGGATCGGCAAGCGGGTCCACAGCGAGACCGGCATTGATCGCCACGGGGCCTCCGTCGTGTCTGTCGCGCTCGACCTCGCGCAGGAGGTCACGGGATCGTTGCGCGATCGCAACGCTTTAGTCGTCGGGGCCGGGGCGATGAGTTCGCTGAGCTTGCAGACTCTGGCGAGCCGAGGTGTCAGCGACATTACCGTCGCCAGTCGGACATCAAGTTCCACCAAGCGCGCGGCAGATCTCTCCGGTGCGACTCCGATTGGCATGGATGAGCTCCCAGGCGCGCTGACCAAAGCCGACGTGATTGTCAGTGCCACTGGCGCTAACGGAGTGGTCATCACCGCGGCTGACATCGCCACAGCGATGCAAGGCAGGCAGAACAGAGCACTCGTGGTCGTTGATCTCGCTCTGCCACATGACACTGAACCGGAGGTCGGCTCCCTCGAGTCGGTGACGCGCATTGACCTCGCTGCGTTGGCTCATGCGCCCGGTGCGGCCGCATCTCAGTCCGATCTCGACGTCGCGCGGACTCTGATCGACGATGAGGTGCGTGCCTTCCTGGCCGACCAGGCAGCTCAGCGGGTTGAGCCGATCGTCGTCTCACTGCGCGCCAAGGCCGATCTCGTGCTGGAGGCTGAACTCCAACGTCTGCGGCTCAAGCACCCCGAGTTATCCGAGGCTGCGGTTGCTGCGGTTGAACAAACGATGCGGCGCACCGTGTCCACGCTGCTGCACACCCCGACGGTTCGAATGAAGCAATTCGCCGCCGATCCCGATGGGCAGCGATACGCCGAGGCCTTGCACGCGCTCTTTGACCTCGATCCAGAAGCCGTCACATCACTGTCGGACACGAGCGTCGATGCGAGCGAGGCCAGCGGCTTCACGGACATCACCAACTTGAATGGCCGGTGGATGCCTTGACGACTGCCCCAATCAGGGTGGCGACAAGGCGAAGTCAACTCGCAGTGACGCAAGCCCAGACTGTCGCCGATGCTCTTTCCGCGCTCACCTCGCGGCCCGCTGAACTCGTGCTGGTCACAACCGAGGGAGACACGAGCCCCGGTTCCCTCGTTGGATTCGGTGGCGTCGGCGTCTTTGTTGGCGCGGTCCGCGAAGCGATTGTTGATGGCCGCGCTGACGTTGGGGTGCACTCGCTTAAGGACCTTCCGACTGCCCCACATCCCGACCTCGTCGTGGTTGCGACGCCAGTTCGGGAAGACCCCCGTGATGCCTTCTGTGGCATCGATGGCGCGACGCTGGCGGACCTGCCAGTCGCAGCAACCGTGGGCACTGGATCCCCACGTCGAGCCAGTCAACTTCGAGCGCTGCGTCCTGATCTCAACGTGATCGACATACGCGGCAACGTTGATACCCGGTTGCATCGCGTCTCGTCGGGTGACCTGGATGCCGTGATCTTGGCGGCTGCTGGATTGGCGCGATTGGACCGCACTTCGGCGGTCACCGAATTCCTCGAACCCGACCAGATGTTGCCTGCTCCGGGGCAAGGATCGCTCGGTGTCGAAGCTGCCGGAGACCTGGCCGAACGAGATCCGGATTTGCACAAAGCCCTATGCACCCTCGATGATTTCTCTACGCACGTTGCTGTTGACGCAGAACGAGCCGTGCTCAATGCCCTGGAAGCAGGGTGCACGGCGCCGGTCGGTGCGTTGGCAACGGTGACACCAGCACCATCTGAAGTGAAAGCAGAAAGTGAAGTCCACCTGCAAGCCATGACCGCAGCGGTTGATGGTTCGCAGATGATCCGCATGTCCATTACCGGCAACGCCAGCCAGGCAGCAGAACTTGGTCGCGAACTCGCGGCCCTGCTGCTCGCCGCTGGTGCAGCCGATCTGTTGGGGGAGCACGAGTAGTGACAACCGCACGTCCGAAGAAGAATCGCCCAGTCGGCACGATCTCGCTTGTTTCGGCAGGTCCCGGTGACCCCGAATTGCTGACCATCCGCGCAACGATCCTGCTCGAAGCCGCTGACGCCGTCGTGGCGGACTCCGACGTGGTGGACATTGCAACGCGCTACGCGCCACAGGCACAACTGGTTTCGGTTGTCGATGAAGACGGTCTGCCGTTGGACAACCCGGCGCGTGCCAAGAAGGTTGTTGAGCGTGCCCGAGCCGGTGACAACGTGGTCCGGTTGTACTCCGGGGATCCAATCCTCGACGGCTCGATCGCAACTGAGGCGGCCGTGCTCAATCGCTCCAAGCTCGGGTTCGAGGTTGCCCCGGGTGTCTCCCAGGTGTCGGGCGTTGCCGCGTATGCCGGGTTCCCGCTGATGAGCCCGAAAGCCCGCGAAGTCCGGATCATCGAGGCAGACGCAGTCACGGATTGGGCCGAGCTGGCCAGCCCGCGCTTCACGGTGATCATCCCCGATGGCGCTGACAAGGCCGTGGAAATCTCGAAGGCGCTGCTTGCCGCCGGACGTAAGGCTGACACTCCGATCACGATCACTCGCGGCGCGACCACCGTGGAGCAGCGCACGATCGCCAGCACGCTGGAGGAACTGCCGGCTGCTGTGAAGGCTGCCAAACAAGCAGGCCCAGGAATCGTCGTCGTTGGTGAAGTCCTGAGCAATCGCGACAAGCTGTCCTGGTTCGAGACGAAGCCGCTGTTCGGATGGCGAGTGCTCGTTCCACGGACCAAGGAACAGGCCGGCGCGCTATCGGAACAACTGCGCCGCTACGGAGCTGTGCCCGTTGAGGTTCCCACCATCTCCGTTGAACCGCCGCGCACACCACAGCAGATGGATCGTGCGATCCAGGGGCTCGTGACTGGCCGCTACCAATGGGTTGCGTTCACCAGCGCCAATGCGGTGAAAGCCGTCCGCGAGAAGTTCGAGGAATACGGTCTGGATGCTCGGGCCATGGCGGGGCTCAAGGTTGCTGCCGTCGGCGACGCAACCGCTGCGTCTCTTGTTGAGTTCGGCGTGAAGCCGGAATTGGTGCCGACTGGTGAACAGTCGACGGCTGGGCTACTGGCTGAGTGGCAGCCATACGACGCTGAGGTCGATCCGATCGATCGGGTCTTCCTTCCTCGCGCTGACATCGCCACCGAGTCACTCGTCGCCGGACTTCAGTCACTTGGCTGGGAGGTCGATGACGTCACCGCGTACCGCACCGTGCGGGCAGCGCCACCGCCCGCGGAAACCCGTGAGGCAATCAAGACCGGCGGCTTCGATGCCGTGTTGTTCACCTCGTCAAGCACGGTTCGCAACCTGGTCGGAATCGCGGGCAAGCCGCATGCCTGCACTGTTGTCGCCTGTATCGGGCCGCAGACAGCGCAGACCGCCGGGGAGCACGGGCTGCGGGTCGACGTTCTCGCGGAGACGCCGAACGTCATGGTGCTCGCTGACAACCTCGCGGCTCACGCCGAACAACTGCGCCAGACTGCNNCAGCCAAGTCGAAGTGATCGTCTTGTGGTGCGACCGCGGCGCCTGCGACGTTCGAGTGCACTGCGTCGCCTAGTTGCCGAGACCCGCCTGCACCCGTCGGACCTGGTGTTGCCGATGTTCTATCGGGAAGGGTTGGTCAGTCCGAAGGCAATCCCATCGATGCCTGGCGTTGTTCAGCACACCGAGGACTCATTGCGCGGCGCGGTCAATGACGCTGCAGCTGCCGGTGTCGGCGGCATCATGCTATTCGCGGTTCCCGAGAAGCGCGATGAGCAAGGTTCTGGAGCCACCGATCCCGATGGAGCGCTCAACTTCGCGGTTCGGACCGTGCTGGAAGAAGTGGGCGACACCACCGTCGTTATGGCCGACCTCTGCCTCGATGAATTCACATCCCACGGCCATTGTGGGGTGCTCGATGACGATGGTTCGGTCGACAATGATGCGACGCTCGAGCGCTATCGGGACATGGCAGTCTCGCTCGCGCAGGCAGGTGCGCACGTCGTCGGTACGAGCGGGATGATGGATGGTCAAGTGGGCGCGGTTCGAAGCTCACTAGATGACAGCGGGTACTTCGACACAGCGATCCTGGCGTACGCCGCCAAGTACGCCTCGGCGTTCTACGGCCCCTTCCGCGACGCCGTCGATTCTCAACTTCAGGGTGATCGTGAGAGCTATCAGCAGAATCCGGCGAACCGGCGGGAATCTGCGTTGGAGGTTGCACTCGACGTTGCCGAGGGCGCTGACATGATCATGGTGAAGCCAGCGCTGCCCTACCTCGATGTCCTAGCCGATGTGGCGGCGTCTGTCGATGTCCCAGTTGTCGCGTACCAAGTGTCGGGCGAGTTCGCGATGATTGAAGCGGCCGCGTCCAATGGTTGGTTGGACCGTGAGCGTGCCATCACTGAATCCCTGCTAGCGATCAAGCGTGCCGGTGCAGACATCATCCTCAGCTACTTCGCGCTGGAAGCCGCTCTGCGTCTGCGCGCCTAGCCCAACGTAGGGTGGCCCGGTGACGCATGACGAGATTCCTCAGAGCGCAGACTGGTTCGCGCGTGGTCAAGCCGTAACCCCGGGCGGCGTCAACTCCCCGGTTCGAGCGTTTGGCGCAGTGGGTGGAACACCGAGGTTCATGGTGTCCGGCAAAGGCCCGTACGTGACCGACGCAGACGGCAATGAATACGTCGACCTCGTTGGATCGTGGGGTCCGGCGATCCTCGGGCACGCACATCCCGCTGTTATCGAGTCCGTGACCCACACGGCCGCCCACGGATTGTCGTTCGGTGCCCCGAGTCCTGGCGAGGTCCTGCTTGCTGAGGAAATCGTGGCGCGAGTGAGGCCCGTTGAGAAAGTGCGCCTCGTCAGTTCTGGGACGGAAGCAACAATGTCGGCGATTAGGCTGGCACGTGGATTCACGGGTCGCGCGAAGATCATCAAGTTCGCCGGCTGCTATCACGGTCATGGCGATTCCCTCTTGGCCGCGGCCGGTTCCGGCGTCGCCACATTCGCCTTACCCGATTCCCCTGGCGTCACTCCGGCAACGGCAGGGGACACCGTCGTCCTGCCGTACAACGACATCGCAGCAGTCCGAGCCGCGTTTGCGGAGTTCGGCTCCGAAATCGCCTGCGTCATCACTGAGGCCATCGCGGCGAATATGGGAGTTGTCCCGCCAGCACCGGGGTTCAATGAAGAACTCGCACGGTTAAACCGCGACAATGGTTCATTGTTGATCTTTGACGAGGTTATGACCGGTTTCCGTGTTTCGCGGGCGGGTTGGTACGGAATCGAAGCAACGGCACAGGGGTGGGCACCGGACCTATTAACTTTCGGCAAGGTGATGGGCGGTGGGCTACCCGCGGCCGCCTTCGGTGGACGAGCTGATGTGATGGATCACCTGGCGCCGCTCGGTCCGGTTTACCAGGCAGGAACTCTGTCCGGCAACCCGGTGGCCGTCGCCGCTGGACTGACCACCCTGCAGCATTGCGACGAGGATCTTTACGCGCGATTGGATGCAGCGGCCCAGACCGTTGGGGCTTTGGCTAGCGAAGCACTGACGGCCGAGGGTGTTTCGCATCAACTCCAGACTGGCGGCAACCTCTTCAGCATTTTCTTCACCGACGAGCCTGTTGTTGACTACGCTTCGGCGAAGGCACAGCAGGCATGGCGGTATCCCCCGTTCTTCCACGCCATGCTGGACGCAGGGGTTTCGCTACCGCCGTCAGTTTACGAATCCTGGTTCGTGTCGGGAGCTCACGACGGCCGTGCGATTGAGAGGATCGCTGCGGCACTACCGGCGGCGGCCCGCGCTGCGGCGGCGGCTTCGCCACCTGCCTAGCAATCCCCACCACGACCACTGATCCGACTGACAACGAGTGAGACGGGAACACACATGACCGAGCAGACGATCGTCCACCTGATGCGCCATGGTGAGGTCTACAACCCTGACAAGATCCTCTACGGACGCCTGCCCGGATTCGTGCTGTCCGATCTTGGTCACGAAATGGCAGCCAAGGTCGCCGACACGATCAAGGATCGCGACATCGTCGAGATCTGGGCATCGCCGCTCGAGCGAGCCCAGCAAACGGCCGCGCCGACGGCAGAGGCGAAGGGCCTCGACATCCTCACCGATGACCGGATCATCGAGGCGGACAACGTATTCGAAGGCGAGCGGGTGTCGGTGGGCGACGGCGTGCTGCGGCAGCCGAAATCTTGGCGGTACCTGTACGACCCCTTCAAGCCGTCATGGGGCGAGCCGTACAAAGAAGTTGCATCGCGAATGAAGAGCGCCGTTGATTCGGCCCGTGAAGCCGCCCGCGGACACGAGATCTTGCTTGTGAGCCATCAACTACCGGTGTGGGTTTCGCGGTTGGACTTCGAGAATCGGCGCCTCTGGCATGACCCGCGCCACCGCCAGTGCAACCTCGCATCTTTGACGTCGTTGGCTTTCGAGGGCGACGAACTTAAAGCGATTGTCTACACCGAACCTGCGGCTGACCTCGTGGCCAAGGCGCAGAAGGGTGCTGGAGCCTGACCATGCGGGGGATTTCGATGAGCGGTTCGGTTACCGGCGGTGCTGGGGCACTGCGCGCGCGGCCGAGAGTTCTCGTTGCAGTCCTCGCTTTGCTCACGTTCAGCGCCTTGCTTGCAGGGTGCAGTTCGTCATCGAGTCAGACCAATTCGTCATCGCAATCCCGGTTCGTCGCCGGTGATGGTTCGCTGGTGCTCTTGCCACCTGATCAACGTCAACCCGCGCCCGATATCACCGGCACGACGTTCACGGATCAGCCCTTCGCCCTCAACGCCTACCGGGGCAAGGTCGTCGCGCTCAATGTCTGGGCCTCCTGGTGTGCCCCCTGTCGCGCAGAGGCTCCCGCGTTGAATCAGGTATCTCGTGAGCTCGAACCTGCCGGAGTCCAGTTCATCGGGCTCAACACGCGAGACTCGAAAGCATCGGCCGAGGCCTTCATCCAACGCTTCGAAGTGCCGTATCCCAACGTGTGGGACCCAGATGCTGCACTGCAACTCGCGTTCCGCGACTCGCTTCCCCCTCAAGCCATCCCTTCGACTGTCTTGGTGGACAAACAAGGTCGGGTCGCCGGCCGGGTGCTGGGCGAGGTTGATCGCACGCAGCTGCGACAGGTACTGACCGAGCTGGCCGCTGAACCAGCGGGCCAGTAGAACGACGAATAGCGTCATGTTCGCGAACACCGTCGATGCCCTGAGCTCAGTGACCCAGACAGTCACCAGCGGCTCGTTGTTTCTCGCGATTCCACTCGCCCTGGCCGCCGGCCTAATTTCGTTCCTCTCCCCATGCGTGCTTCCGTTGGTGCCGGGCTATCTGTCCTACATCACTGGCCTAACGGGTGCCGAGATCGCCAGCGAGGATGGCCAACTCGACGCCCGCGGGCGCTCCCGCATCGTGATCGGCTGCGCTCTGTTCGTCGCGGGTTTCAGCGTCGTGTTTATCGCTCTTGGCGCTGCATTTGGTGCAGTCAGCGGCTGGCTGCTGGAGTACCAAACGACGATCCAACGTGTTCTCGGCCTCATGGTCATCGTCCTGGGACTAATGTTTGGTGGTTGGATCCCCGGTCTGCAACGGGAGTGGCGTATCCACAAAGCTCCCACCTACGGCCTGTGGGGAGCGCCGCTGCTCGGATTCCTCTTTGGATTGGGATGGACGCCCTGCATCGGCCCCACTCTCTCGGCCGTCCTGAGTCTTGCCGTCAACGAAGGCAGTGCTATCCGCGGCGCGATCCTGAGCTTGGCTTACTGTGTTGGTTTAGGAATCCCGTTTGTCATCGTGGGACTCGCATTCGGTCGCGCCGCAGGAGCATTGAAATGGGTTCGCAGCCACTACTTGCTCATCATGCGGATCGGCGGCGGCATGTTGGTGCTTGTGGGACTGTTGTTGGTGACGGGATTGTGGGATCAGTTGACCATCACACTGCGCGTGTGGGCCGGGGGATTTGAGGTGCCGATCTAGTGGCTTTCACAGACACTGAGCCTCGAGGTGAATCCCCTGAGGAACTCTCCGATGACTTAAGCACCGCCCCTAAGAATGACCTCCCGCCCGATGGGATGAAGATCGGGTTTACCGGCTGGCTGCGGTGGATGTGGCGGCAACTGACCAGCATGCGCACAGCACTTTTGCTGCTCTTCCTCCTCGCGATTGCGAGCATTCCGGGCTCAGTGTTGCCGCAGCGTCCGGTCGACCCATCGAAGGTCAACCAGTACCTCACGGAGAACCCGGGCCTCGGGAAGTTCTTCGACGCCATCGGCCTCTTCAACGTTTTCTCGGCGCCGTGGTACGTAGCCGTGTATCTCCTGCTGTGCATCTCACTGGCAGGGTGCATCGTCCCCCGCGCACGTTTGCACTGGAAGGCGATGCGTGCTCAGCCGCCGCGTGCACCGTCTCGGTTAACCAGGCTTCCTGAGTCCGCCTCGTGGCAGACCGACACGGCTTCGACGTCCCCACAGCAGATCCTCGAGTTGACGGCTGACGATCTGCGCAGTCGACGTTGGCGAGTGCGCACACAGGCCTTTGACGACAAGACCGGATGGGTCTCAGCCGAGAAGGGCTACCTGCGCGAGACGGGCAACCTGCTGTTCCACATTTCCCTACTTGCGCTGCTGTTTGCGGTGGCCTACGGCGGCATGTTTGGCTGGCGCGGGCAGGCACTGGTCATTGAGGGGGAGTCATTCACCGACACCATCACTCAATACGACTCGTTCAAATCAGGCCAGCAAGTGAATGTGGGTGACCTGCCGCCGTTCTCGTTCACGCTCGACGACTTCCGGGTGAGCTACCAGGAAGAGGGCGAACAACAGGGCGCTCCCCGTTCGTTCGAGGCAGACGTGACGTACCGATCGGAGCCCGGCGGTACCCCGGGGCAGCAGACGGTTCAGGTCAACTCGCCTCTTGAGGTTGACGGGGCGAAGGCGTTCCTCGTGGGTCACGGCTACGCACCGGTGATCCAGGTCAAGAACGCGCAAGGAAAAGTGGTCTACGACGCTCCCACGGTGTTCTTGCCGGTGGATGGAAACTTCACCTCGAATGGCATTGTGAAGATGCCTGACAACGATCCGCAGTTGGCGTTCCAGGCGATTTTCACTCCGACGACAGCGCTTGATGCGACCCGCGGGCCGCACTCGACGTTCCCCGCGGCGAACGATCCGGCGGTGTTCTTGTCGGCGTGGAAGGGAAACCTGGGGCTTGATAACGGTGTACCCCAAAGCGTCTACAAGCTCGACACCACGAACCTGACGAAGCTTGGGCTCAAGGGACTGCGACCGGGCGAGACCTGGACGCTGCCGGAAGGCTTGGGGACCGTGACCTTGACCGGGGTCAAGGAGTACGGGACCTTCGACGTTGCTCACGACCCCGGCAAGGAATTCGCGCTGATCGCCGCGATTTTGGCGATTGCCGGGTTGTCCCTGTCGTTGTTCATTCCCCGACGTCGAGTCTGGGTGCGGGTGACGCGATCGAAGACCGGTGGCGACGCGGCGACTGTCGAGGTGGCTGGCCTGTCGCGAACCGACGAGGCAGGCCTGCGTCCGGCCGTTGATGAACTGGTTGACGCCGTGATGTCGGTCGCACCACCAGAGCCTGAAACTGCAGACCAGAATGGTGACGACGCCGCGCCGACAGGGAATTAAGCCCACACGGCCCACGTGCGCAGATCACAAGGCACACTAGGGGCGGATGCGGGTCGGCGGGCGCGCCGGCACTGACGACGAACGGAGCCCACAGTCACATGAGCGCGAATGAATCATTGGCACAGCTCAGCAACGGCATGGTCTATGCCTCGATGGTTGTCTATGCCGGATCGTTCATCGGATTTGCGGCATCTTTCGCTGGCGGTCGAGGCCAGCAGGAGGACGACGTCGCGACTGCCACTGAGTCCGGCCGTTCGTCGGCGCGCGCAGTTGACGTCACTAGTGCCGCCATCGCGCAATCAGGTGCGTCCTCTGGTGGAACGGCGACGCTGACGAAGACGCAGGACGACGACGTCGAACCGCTCCCGCCAGGACGACGCGCTGGCAACATTGCAATGTCGCTGATGTGGCTGGCAACCGCCTTCCTTTTGGCAGGCGTGGTCGCTCGAGGACTCTCGGCCGGTCGTGTGCCTTGGGGCAACATGTACGAGTTCTCGCTGTCAGCCGCGCTTGCGACTGCGGTGGTGTTCTTGGCGATCTCGACTCGCCGAAATCTTCGTTGGCTCGGCGTCTTTGTCGTCGGCGCAATTCTGCTGACTCTCGGTGCCGCCGTCACGATTCTGTACACCGAAAGTGCCCAGCTGGTTCCAGCTCTGAAGTCGGTCTGGCTGGTCATTCACGTGCTCGCCGCCATTATTTGTGGTGGAGCGTTCACGGTCGGTGCAGCCGTGACCGCGCTCTATCTCGTCCGCGATCGAGCGGAGAAGAAGGCCGACGGCACTGCGGTCACCGGCTGGCTGTCGTCACGCGTTCCCTCAGCCAAGCGCCTCGACACCATGGCCTATCGAATCAATGCCTTCGTGTTCCCGCTGTGGACATTCGCCGTCATCGCAGGTGCGATTTGGGCCGAGAACGCCTGGGGTCGCTACTGGGGCTGGGATCCCAAGGAGACCTGGGCCTTCATC
>DMNR01000406.1:32437-44987 GCA_003452655.1 Actinomycetota bacterium
TGTCGGCCGCTGCCGCCCCCAGTGAGGGCGGACCGGTGACCTACGTGAATCCCAAACCAGGCGCCGACCGCCTGCCGAGGATTCCGGCGTCCAGCTGGGTCCTCGCTGACGCTGACACCGGCGAGATCCTGGCTGCCAAGGAGCCACACCACCAGTACCCGCCAGCCAGCACGATCAAGGTGCTGACGGCCGTCACGCTGATGCCGCACCTCGATCTGAATTCGACGTACTCGGCGACACTCCAAGACGTCAATCAGGCCGGTACCCGGATCGGGTTGCGTGCGGGAATGTCCAACAAGGTGTCGGACCTGTTCGCGGGAATGTTGATGAACAGCGGCAACGATGCAGCAAGTGCGGTCGCAAACGCGGCCGGGGGCTGGGAACCGTCATTGCGCCTGATGAATGAGGAAGCCGCCCGCCTCGGGGCGAAGGACACTGTCGCCGCAACGCCCAACGGCTTAGACCGCACTGAGCAGCTGACTTCAGCTGCGGACTTGGCGATCATTTTCCGCGAAGCACTCAAGAATCCAGACATCACCAAGATATTCCGAACGAAGACCTTGGATGCGCAGACTGTGAACGGTCGGCTCATTCACCTGTACAACCACAACAAGATGCTTCAACTGAACTACCCAGGCCACCTCGGAGCCAAGACAGGTACGACCTCGATGGCCGGGAAGACCGTCGTATCGGCGTTCAAGCGGGGCAACCGGACACTCATCGTGGCGCTGATGCGCTACGGCTCCACGATGGAGCGAGCTAGCAAGCCGCTGTATGACTGGGGTTTTGCTAATGCAAAGAAGGTTGAGCCGGTCGGTCAGTTGCCGACAGTAGGGCCGCGCCCGCCCGTCACACCTCGCCCGGCGTTGCAAGTAGATGAGAACGGCACACCGAAGTCCGGGCAGGACGAACTACTTGCGGCAGTGGCTCCAACGGCGAACAGCTCCTCGGGCGTGAACTCTTCGGGTGCCGTCACTGTGCTGCTGCTCTTCGCAGCAGCAGCAGGTGCGGTCTTCGGGCTAATGCGGTGGCGGGCTCGTAAGCCCACTACCTAGTTGCCCTTGTTCTTCTTCCAGTCCAAGTCGGCCAGAAAGTCGGGATCGTCGTCGGGTCCTTGTGGGCGAAGTTGACCCCCTCCGCCCCCGGGTGAGTCACCACCCTTGGAACGGTTAGGCCGACCAAAGAAGAACCAGAGGACTGCGCCGCCGATCCACAGGATGACGATCAAGAAGATCCAGAGCGCTTTCGGCAGGGAACGGACCTGATCGCGGGGCGCTGTGATGGCATCGATCAGGGCGTAGACCGTGATAGCCACTGGGATCAGGATCAAGATGAAGCGCACCACGTGCACAGACTACGCACCCACGGCAACGCGGTGCACGCCTACAAGACGACCGTTCCAATTCGCGTTCAGACCTGACGTACGCTTGTCGACATGTCCCAGTCTTCGCAGAATCCAGAAGCCGTCGATTCAGTGGAACCGCAACCGGCGACCATTGATGTCACTGAGCCCGCGAATGAGGCGCCAGTGACCGGGGCAGCCGCCGCAGCCGCCGACGGTCCAAGCTATCGCCACCCGTTCCTGGTCTATTCCGCGCTGCGTTTCGGTCTGCTCCTAGTCGCGGGGGTGGTGTGCTACCTGCTCGGAGCCCGCGGGATCCTGCTCATTCTGCTCGCCTTCCTGATTTCGGCGATTGCTTCCTTCGTTCTCCTCGTCCCGCAGCGTGACGCGGTCGGGCAGCGGACCGGCGCATACTTCCGGCGGCTCAACCAGCGGATTGAAGATTCCAAAACTGCCGAAGACGACGCCGCTGCTGGCGACCCCGACGTCGATGCAGCAGTGGGATCAGCCAGCGAGACGAGTGGCGACAATCCCAATCGTCAGCAGTAGTCCGTAGAGCAACTGAATCCGACCGGTCCATCCGAGTACCTCGATCAAGGCAGGACCAACGGCGCCGGAGCGAACCTTGTTCCAGGGGATGAACGCCACGGGAATCGCAACAACCGCGATCAACGCACCCTTGGGAAACAGCGATACGTAGCCGATCCCGCCGAGGCCCACAATCGCCGCGATCGCAAACGGCACCCACAGGCAGAACCCATAGAGTTCGCGAGTCCGGGCATCGCCTAAGCGCACGGCCAGGGTGTTCTTCCCGACCTCGGTATCACCGGGGATGTCTCGCAGATTGTTGATCACCAGCAGCGCGCAGGCAAGCAATCCGACTGGTACGGCCAAGATGACTGCCAGCAACTGAATCTGGGCAGTCAACACATATGTAGTCCCGACCACTGCCACGAGGCCGAAGAACACGAAGACGAAAACCTCACCGAGCCCGGCATAACCGTAGGGGCGCGGGCCACCTGTGTAGAACCAGGCCGCAGCGACTGCCAGCACGCCGACGATGAGCAGCCACCAGGCCTGCGTCAGCACCACCAGAAGCCCACCGCTGGCACACGCGACAAGGAACGACAGTAGGGCTGCTTTCTTGACCGCTGCCGGACTCGCCAGTCCCTGGCCGACAAGGCGGATCGGGCCAACCCGGACCTCGTCGGTCCCGCGAATGCCGTCGGAGTAGTCGTTGGAGTAGTTCACGCCGACCTGCAGAGCCAGTGCCACCAGGAGGGCTAACACAATCCGAATGCCTGCCGAGAACCCGTTCACGCTGAACCCGTTGAAGTACGCGACTGCGGATCCCACCGCAACCGGAACCACTGCCGCAGGCAGCGTCCGGGGTCGCGCGCCAGCGACCCATTGAGCGGGCGTGGTCATCAGCTTCGAGCAGCCAGCGTTCGCAACTGCTCGCGGTCGATCTTGCCCGTGGGAAGTGTGGGCAAGCTGTCCATCAACACAACGTGCCGCGGTCGGGACTCGGCTCCGAGCGCATTGGCGGCACGCTCGATGATCGAATCCATGAGTTGCTCGTCGTTGAGGGATTCCAGTCTGTTAGCAACAACGAAAGCGATGATCTTCGATCCCCACTGATCGTCCGGTGTCGCAACGATCGCCGCCTCGGCGACCATCGGATGTTCTTGCACAGCGGCTTCCACTGCTGCCACGGAAACGTTGATCCCGCCCACTTGTACGACATCGTCGACTCGGCCGACGACAACGAGTCGATTGTGCGAATCGATCCGGCCCCGGTCACTGGTCCGGTGAACACCAGCGGCAAACGAAGCCTCAGTCAGCTCGGGCCGGAGCCGATAACCGCGTGCGACGGTTGGGCCCGCGAGTTCGATGCGGTCAACGCCTGCCTCGTCGGCATCAACGATCCGCACTGCAACACCGGCCAGCGGAGTCCCGTCGTAAACGCAGCCACCGGCAGTCTCAGTCATGCCATACGTGGTGACGATTCGAGCGCCCAGGCTCATGGCGCGCGCGATGAGTCCGTAGGCCGCGGCAGCACCGCCAATGAGGATCGTGTCGTAAGCGCCGAGGGCATCTGCGGCGGCTGGCCCCATCTCTACGATCCGGGCCAACTGTGTGGGAACAAGCGCCGTCCGGAGTTGCGCACCATCGGAGTCCGCGATTGCTCGAGCCGCCCGGCTGGCGTTCGCGAATTCCTGGGCTGAGAAGTGGCCTGCGCCGCCGACGGAATCCAGCGGTATGGGCGGGATCCCCGATAAGTGGGCGCGTACGAGTACCTGAAGTCCTGCTACGTGGTGGGCCGGTAATGCCATGACCCAGCGCGATGGCCCGCCGAGGCGTGTGTCTGTCGCCTTTGCACTGGCAATCAACGCTGAACCAGGCAGCAGCACTCCACGTGGCTCACCCATTGACCCCGAGGTAGCCACGACGACTGCGACGTCATCATCTTCTAGCGGCGCGGAAGGATCATCGGGGCGAACGGCCGCGAGGATGCGGTCGACGTACTCCGGAGGTCCTGCTGGGAATGGCGCAAGTGCGGGTCCCTCACCATTGAGGGCGGCAGGCAACTCCGCTGCCAGCCCCAAGACCCCGTCCGGGCCGGGCTCGACAGTCAACCGGGTCAACTCGCGTGCAGCCATTGGGCGTTAGCCTAGCCACCAACTAACGCGCGCATGCCCGCGCATCACTGACCCGAGAGGCACGTCTTAGAAATGGACTCCCGCACCCGGTACGCGTTGCCGCCTGTTGTTTCACCGGACAGCCCGGCCTTCACTGACCCGTCGTATTCCTCGATCGAGCCGGGAACAGTGTGGGAATCACGCGGCGAATATGGCGACATCCGCTACGAGGTTTCCACTGGGGACGAAGCCGGAATCGCGAAGATCACAATCAACCGGCCGCAAAAGCGCAATGCGTTCCGCCCACAAACCCTGTTCGAATTGACGCACGCGTTCAACGTGGCTCGTGACGACGATGAGATCGGCGTCATCGTGTTGACCGGCCAAGGCGACTGGGCATTCTGCTCCGGCGGCGACCAAGTGATCCGCGGCAACGATGGATACATCGGCGATGATGCCGTCGCACAAAAGGGGATCGGCCGACTCAACGTTCTCGACCTGCAGGTTCAGATCCGGCGAACGCCGAAACCAGTGGTGGCGATGATTGCCGGTTACGCAGTCGGTGGGGGTCACGTGCTCCATATCGTCAGTGACCTCTCAATCGCCGCCGACAATGCTCGGTTCGGCCAGACTGGGCCGAAGGTTGGTTCGTTCGATGGCGGTTATGGGTCGGGACTTCTCGCGGCCCAGATCGGGCAGAAGCGTTCGCGTGAGGTCTGGATGCTTTGCCGCCAATACGGGGCCGAGCAGGCGTACGACTGGGGCTTGGTCAATGCAGTCGTCCCGTTGGTTGATCTTGAGAAAGAAACAGTCGCCTGGTGTAAGCAGATGTTGGCGCACTCACCGCTTGCTCTGCGCATGCTGAAGGCCTCCCATAACGCTGCGGACGACGGTTTGGCAGGCGTGCAGCAGTTGGCGGGCGATGCGACGCTGCTGTTCTATATGACGGAGGAAGCTCAAGAAGGTCGCGACGCCTACAAGGAGAAGCGCGAACCCAACTTTGGTCAGTTCCCGAAGCGTCCGTGACCGATCGCAAGCTCGCGCAACTACTCGCTGGCGCAACACCCTTTGCGCTGCCGTTGGCAAAGTCGTTCCGCGGTGTCACGGTTCGAGAAGGTGTCCTACTGCAAGGCCCGAGTGGATTTGGTGAGTTTGCGCCGTTCCTGGAATATGACGACGCAGCATGTGCGCGCTGGCTGACCAGTGCCGTCGAGGCTGCCTACGGAACTTGGCCGCAAGCAGTTCGCGATCGGGTTCCGGTCAACGCGATCATCCCGGCCACCTCGCCCCACGATGCAGCAGCGATGGCGTACCGGGCATACGTGGGCGACGGTTGTACGACGGTGAAAGTCAAGGTGGCCGAGGCCGGTCAAAGCCTCGAGGACGACGTCGCTCGGGTTGCCGCCGTTCGTTCCGCTCATTGGTCGGCAGGTGTGCATCACCCAGCCATCCGGATTGACGCGAATGGTGCCTGGACGGTGGCTGAGGCAGTCACCGCGATCCGCGAACTCGACAATGCTTCTGGTGGCCTTGAGTACGTCGAGCAGCCGTGCCGGACCCTCGACGAGTTGGCCGAACTGCGGACTCGGATCTCGGTTCCGATCGCCGCCGACGAATCCATTCGAACGGCCAACGACCCGATCCGGGCGGCGAGGATGGGCGCCGCCGACATCATCGTGGTCAAGGTTCCGCCGTTAGCAGGTGTTCAACTCGCGCTCGAAGTGGTCCGAGCAGCGGGTGTGCCGGTGGTGGTTTCCGGTGCGATGGACTCATCCGTGGGTCTGGCGGCGGGCGTCGCGTTGGCTGCCGCGGTGGATTCCCTGCCGTTCGCTTGCGGCCTTGGCACAGGCGCACTGCTGGCCGACGATTTGGTCGATGCTCCTGTACGTCCCCGGCACGGCAGTCTTGCTGTCACACGGACTGCCCCTGATCCCGACCGGCTTGCCGCTGCTGCCGAACGCTTGGGGGCGGAACGCACATCTTGGTGGCTCGATCGGTTGGCGAGGGCATGGCATGCCGGGGCCTGCGACAAAGCTGGCTCGTGGATCAGCTGATTTTGCAGTAATCCCACAGCATTCGGTGGATTTGGCTTCTCAGTTGGCCAATCTCACCGAATGTTTCCTATTGTTCGATTTGTGAGCTCAGAATCGGCGCCGGACTTCCCGTCGGGCGTCAGTGCACCCGCGATCCGAGCATTCACTGCTGCCGGATACCGAAACGTTCGCGAGCTCGCGGGGGTGCCCGCCGGGGAGTTGGCGCAGCTACACGGCGTTGGCCCCAAGGCTCTGCGGATCGTTCAAGCGGCCCTCGAGGCCGAGGGGCAGTCGCTCGCCTGACCCAGCTATGCGCAACTACACAGCATTCGGTGGATTCGGCGCCTCAGTTAGCCAATCTCACCGAATGGCGGCAGACTCGCACCCGTGAATGAGTCGACCGTCATGGCAAACGTGGTGGTTGATCGACTCCTTGCCAACGGCGTCACGGATGTGGTGCTCGCTCCAGGTTCACGATCGACACCGTTGGCGCTGAGGCTCGCTGCCGCTGAACGGGAGGGTGCCATTCGTTTGCACGTTCGGATCGACGAACGCAGTGCGGCATTCCTGGCACTAGGGATCGCGAAGGTGTCGCGCCTCCCAATCGCGGTGGTCTGCACGAGCGGAACTGCCGTAGCCAACCTCGCGCCGGCAGTTGTGGAAGCGGCGTATGCGGGCCTTCCGCTGATTGTGATTTCGGCTGACCGGCCGCCGGAGCTTCGTGGGGTCGGCGCAAACCAGACGATTGACCAGGTTGGATTCTTTGGCCAGCAGGTGCGAACCGCGGTTGACCTGCTCGCATCCGGACAGGATGCGCAAGCGCCGGCAACCTGGCGCAAAGTGACTGACCGTGTCATTCACGACGCAATCGGACTCGGCCACCGCGGACCTGCCCCGGTGCAGTTGAACGTCGGTTTTCGTGAGCCCTTGGTACCCGAACTTGGTTCCGGCCAGTCGCCGCTTGCCACTGCCGATATTTCAGATCTCACACCACCGAAGGTGATGAGGGAGCCCATCAACTTTGCCGTAGGAGATCTTGGTCTTGCGGAAATCCCGGCGCGGGGGATTGTGCTCATCGGAGATGTTCCGAGCCCCGAGATCGCCGGGCAGGCGATGGAGTTGGCCGATGAGTGCGGTTGGCCGTGCATCAGTGAGCCAAGCGGCAATGCGTTGGCAGGAGCGACCGCAATACCGGCGGCGGCAGTCTTGCTGGCAGACGAGGAATTCCGGACCAGCCATGCCCCGGACTTCCTGTTGACCGTCGGTCGGTTCGGAATCAGTCGCCCGATCATGAAGCTTGTTGCGCTGGCCGATCATCACCTGGCGGTGAATGTGGGCGGCAAGGATCGTCCGGATCCGCTGCGGACTGCCGCGACGATCCTGCCTGCCGTCCCCCGCCCGCCTGACGGCGATCCGGTGGTCGGTAGGGCGCCGCGCGACGATCGATGGCTTCGAGACTGGCTCACCAAATCGTCCGAGGCGCAACAGCGCGTTGGGGCGGCGATCGCTGATGGACCGTTCAGCGGCTTGGCGGTGACTGCCACATGCTGGGCGGGCATGGACTCGGATGACCTGATCTTCGCTGCTGCGAGCCGAACAGTTCGCAACCTTGAGGCGACGATGACCCCTCGCCACTTTCCACCCTGGGTCATAGGCAATCGGGGCACCTCCGGAATTGACGGATTGGTGTCGACTGCCTGGGGTGCAGCAGTGGCCCACCAGCGGCAATCGCCGGATGGACGGACGGTCGCAATCCTGGGTGACCTCGCGTTCCTGCACGACCACAACGGGCTGTTAGCCCCGTCCGTAGAACAAAGACCGAACTTGACGATCGTCGTGGCCGACAACAACGGTGGGGGGATCTTCTCCTCGCTGGAACAGGGTGATTCGGACTTCGTCGCCGACTTTGAGCGCGTGTTCGGAACACCGCACGATCTCGACCTTGAGGAAATCGCACGCGCGGCCGGAATCACGACCACTTCGGTGACTGATGCCGAACAACTCGCTGTTGCGCTGGGGCGAGACAGCGATGGCGTCCAGATCATCATCGCGAGGACGATCGACCGTGAAGCCGAGCAGTCGCAGTGGGCAGGCCTGCTTCGCGGCCGATGACTTCAACTTTCAGGCGTTCTGTGACATTGGCCGCGAGATCTGCTGAGTCAGGCTACGTCCGCAGATTCCGTTGCGTACCCTCAGTGCGGTGGGGATTTCGTCTGAGTTCAAGTATGTCGCGGCCTGTTCGCTCAGCGCAGCTGTTGGGGTTGCCCTCATTGGCATTCCCGCACCGGCGAGTGCGGACCAGATCAACGGCCTGGCAGCTGTTTCCGCAGCAACCCGGGTTGAGCCACAGAATCGTCCTGGCGCGCTCGGTGATCCTGCGACCTGGACTGACAAGCAGTTAGCGGCGCAGCTTCTCCTGGTGGGTGCAACCAGCAGTCAGCTCAAGAAGGTCAAGTCGGCGGTCCGTGAGGGCATCGGCGGAATCGTCCTCTTCGGAACCCCACCGGCAAACCTCGCGAGCAAGCTCGCGGGGTTGCGAGCCATAGCACCTGGAAACCGTCTGCTGGTGTCCAGTGATGAGGAAGGCGGCCGCGTTCAGCGGCTGGCCGCGCTGATCGGCAAGATGCCGAGCGCAAAGTCGATCGGCCAGACGAAGACCCCTGAACAAACACGCGCGCTGGCGTTCAAATTCGGCAAGCGAATGAAACAGATCGGAATAGGGACTGATCTGGCTCCGGTGGCCGACCTCGCTTACGCCGGTTCGTGGACCGACACCGATGGGCGCGCATTTAAATCCAACCCGAAGCGCAATGGTGTCTATGTGACGGCGTTCGCCGCTGGGCTAAAGGACGCGGGGGTAATGGCGACGGTCAAACACTGGCCGGGCGGTGGCGCGGTTACTGATACCCATGTTGCTGGCGGCAAGACTCCACGTTGGTCGAAGTTGAAGAAGCGTGACCTTGTGCCGTTCCAAGCTGCATTCGCTGCAGGCGTTGGTGGAGTCATGGTGAGTCACGCATCAATCCCGGGTCTGACCGGAGGTGTCCCAGGTTCGCAATCGCGTCCCGCCCTGCAAGCATTGAGAGGCCAAGCCGGCGATCGGACGTTGATCATTACTGATTCACTCGCGATGGCAGCCGTGACGACGGTCATGGAGCAATCACAATCCCAGGCCGCTGTGCGGGCGCTGGTGAATGGCGCTGACCTCGCGCTCATTCAATCGGGCAGTCCGCTCAAGATCCGAAACGCAATCATTCGCGCGATGGAAAATGGACGGCTACCTCGCGAACAAGCTGTCGCTTCGGCGCGGCGCATCCTGTCCGCCCAGCAGGGTTAGCGGGGGCCGATCGCCACCGGCTCAGTCTGAGCTCAGTGCGTGGCGCATCGCCAGCAACTTCGCCTCAGACTCCTCTACTTCGGCGCCTGGATCTGACCCAGCAACGATTCCGCAACCGGCAAACAATCGGATCCGGTTCGGTGATGACTTCTCAATCGCGCCACAGCGCAAGGCGATGCCAAACTCGCCATCGCCGTTAGCGTCCATCCAGCCAACGGGTCCGGCGTACCGGCCACGGTCTAGTTGTTCGATGCGGCGAATCAGGCTGAACGCTCGCTCAGTCGGCGTCCCGCAGACCGCGGCAGTCGGATGCAGGGAGGCGGCGAGCGCCAAGACAGGGGTGTCGTCAACCAGCAGTCCAGAGACGTCCGTCGCCAGGTGTTGAACGTTCGCGAGCCGCAAGACGCTCGGCCGGATCGGGACGACCAAGTCTGCGCAATGCGCCGACAGCGCTGCGGCAACGGAGGTCACTGCGTAGGAGTGCTCCTCCTGGTCCTTGTCGGATCCGAGCAACTCCTGAGCCAGCCGCCCATCCTCGCCGCTGTCTTCATCGGTACGGACTGTCCCAGCCAACACCCGGCTAGTGATCTGATCACCTTCGCGGCGAACTAGTAACTCTGGGGTCGCGCCGATCAAGCCGTCCACACAGAATGCCCAGCAACCGGGGAATGCTGAGGACAGGCGGTTGAGTAGGTGCCGAGGATCCAGCGGACGCTCGCTGGTAACCACAACGTCTCGTGCGAGAACTACTTTGTCGAGTTCGCCAGCGTTGATCCGCGCAATTGCTTCAGTGACGCTTGCCTTCCACTGTCCGATCTGTCGCCCGGCGACATCGGAACTGATTCGTCCAGGTGTCGGCGGTACGGCTGTGGCAGCGACGTCTACGTCGCCGGGTTCGCCCTCCGTGGACATGACGGTCAACCAGGCCTTGCCATCTCTCAGGCCGACCACCACACGGGGAACCACGAGAACGCTGTTCCCCGGACGCGCGTCGAACGCAAACGAGGCGAACACGACAGGGCCGGAACCAGGTCGCATTACCGAGTCATCGACGGAGGCTTCGGCGCAAAGTCTGGCCCACCAGCGGCTCGCGCGACTGAATCGCTCTGCACCATCAACCTCGAACCGCGCTGCCTCACCCCAGCCCACGAGCCCTTCACCTTCGCGGACCCACGACACTGCGTCGTGGCTCGGAAGCAGGGAAAGAAGGTCGTCAACCTCGGGGATCGGAATCGAGCGGACGCGAAGTTTCCCCGTGAGAGCTTGATCGTCTTCCGAGCGTGAAGGGGACGTCGGGTCTGCGCTCACGGGCCCAAGGTTACGCGGTGCTTGCCAGTGATTCCGTCCAAGAGTTTCCCCACGTCGAGTTCGTGCGCCGGATCGGCGTAGGTTTGGGCCTGTGACGCGCGCAGATCTACACAAGCAACCGAGCCAGGTCGCCTCAATGTTTGACCAGGTTGCTGCCCGCTACGACCTCACGAACGATGTACTCGCGTTCGGTCAGACCCGTGCGTGGCGTAAGGCAACGGTGCGAGCCCTTGAGCCGAATCCCGGCGATCGAATCCTTGATCTCGCGGCCGGGACCGGATCCAGCACCGTTCCGTTCGAACAAGCAGGTGCCTTCGCAGTTCCGTGCGATTTTAGTCTCGGGATGCTGGCGGAGGGTCGCCGCCGACTTCCGGAGTTGCCCTTCACAGCCGGCGATGCACTGCACTTGCCGTTCGCTGACGACACCTTCGACGCCGTCACGATTTCATTTGGCCTGCGCAACGTCGTTGATACCGAGGCTGCCCTGCGCGAGATGCGCCGCGTAACGCGCGCTGGTGGGCGCCTCGTGATTTGCGAGTTCAGTCGCCCATCACACGAACTATTTCGAACGGTCTACCTCGAGTACTTGATGAAGTACCTGCCTGCCGTGGCCGAGAAGGTGGCATCGAACCCCGAAGCGTATGTGTACCTCGCGGAATCAATTCGCGAATGGCCGGATCAGGAGTCCTTATCGCACATCATCCAGAGGGCGGGTTGGGCCGATGTTCAGTGGCGAAACCTGACCGGTGGAATCGTCGCACTGCACCGTGCGGTGCGTTTGTAGTCTGGCGCTGGTTGGGTCACTCTCCGGAGCAATCCAGCGAGGGGGACACCTGAAATGACGACGGGCCTCGGCGGGCGTAGACTCCGCGAAACGACTTCGTGAAAGTTTTCACAAGCGCACGAAGTGCATAGTTTTCCAGCCGAGTTCACCCCCCGAAAGCGACTAAGGAAAGCCCGTGACGACGACGCCAGCTACCGCACCACCGACGACTGCTGAAGCAGACGTCATCATCGTTGGAGCTGGGCCTGGTGGCTCCACCGCGGCGTATCACCTGGCACAGGCCGGGCTCGACGTTCTCCTCTTGGAGAAGACCGAGTTCCCACGTGACAAGGTCTGCGGCGATGGACTGACCCCGCGAGCAGTCAAGCAACTCGTGAACATGGGCATCGATGTCTCAACCGAGGCCGGGTGGCTGCATAACAAGGGTCTGCGCATCATGGGCGCAGGCCACGAGTTGCAGCTGCACTGGCCAGAGCTATCGAGCTTCCCGGATTACGGACTCGTGCGGCCCCGCAGCGACTTCGACCAGATTCTGGCGAACCAGGCCGTCAAGGCCGGTGCTCACTTGCGCGAACGGACCAATGTCACGGGGCCGATTCTCGATGAGCGCAGCGGCCGAATCCTTGGGGTTACCGCGAAGCCGGTGGACGAGCGAGGTCGTCAGTCCGGCGACGAGGTCTCATATCGGTCACGCTTGGTAATCGCCGCAGACGGAAACTCGACCCGGCTCAGCTTGGCGATGGGCCTGGGGAAGCGCGATGACCGGCCGATGGGTGTGGCCGTGCGGACCTACTACAAGAACCCGAACAGCAACGACGACTGGTTGGAATCCTGGCTGGAGCTGTGGGACGGCGAGAACCTTCTGCCCGGATACGGCTGGATCTTCGGCATGGGAGATGGAACCTCCAATGTCGGGCTCGGCATGCTCAATACGTCGAAGTCCTTTGGAAACGTTGACTACAAGGACGTCTTGCGCCGCTGGCTCGCGCAATTGCCGCCCGAGCGCGGGTTTGTCGACGAGAACATGACCCAACCGATCCGTGGTGCGGCATTGCCTATGGGCTTCAATCGGCAACCGCATTACACCCGCGGGATGCTGCTAAT
>DMNR01000314.1:0-919 GCA_003452655.1 Actinomycetota bacterium
TAAGAGACAGGGATACGACCATGGCCCTCTTCACCACGAAAGCTGATCCGAAGGCAAACAAGCTGACCCTCGCCATCGACATTGGTGGGACGAAGATGGCGGTTGGCCTCGTCGATGCAGATGGCAATGCGTCGAACGTGGATCGGACACCGTCGCCGGCTAATCAGCGTGGCGACGCCATGTGGGATGCATTGAATCGACTGCTCGACAAGGTGCTTGAGGATGCTGGAAATCCGGAGATCACCGGAGTCGGCGTTGGTTGTGCGGGGCCCATGATCTGGCCGGAGGGCGTGGTCTCGCCGACGAATATCGTTGGCTGGCGGGAGTTTCCCTTGCGGCGCAAACTCAAGGAACGCTTCCCTGGTATCCCCGTTCGACTGCACAACGACGCCATCTGCATGGCGATTGCCGAGAACTGGAAGGGCGCGGCAGCGGGACACCAAAATGCCCTGGGCATGGTCGTCTCGACCGGTGTCGGCGGAGGACTGATCGTCGGTGGCAGGCTGGTTGATGGTGGCTTCGGGAATGCCGGACACATCGGGCATATCGTGATTGACCCCGAAGGCCCCGCCTGCCGATGCGGCGGACGAGGCTGCCTGGAGGCAATTTCTCGTGGACCGGCAACTGTGGCGTGGGCTGTTGAGGAGGGGTGGAAGCCGCATGATTCGGCTGACCCGTTAGACGCAAAGACCCTCGCAGCGGACGCCCACGAGGGCGATGAGATTGCCCTCGCTGCCTACCGTCGTGCCGGATGGGCCGTCGGCGTCGGACTGGCGTCCTGTGCCGCCTTGCTGGATCTCGATATCGCAGTTATTGGTGGCGGGCTCGTGCAGGCCGGTGACATCCTGATGACACCGATGAAGCAGGCATTCGAAGAACACGCAGGCATGACGTTCGTCAAGCGGATGAAGATCGTTCC
>DMNR01000314.1:1072-1653 GCA_003452655.1 Actinomycetota bacterium
CGAACAGTTACTCAATCGCGGAATACGCGTGCGTTGCGCTAGGTTCTTGTCCCGAACACAATCCTCGACCAGTGGAGTTGCTGTGGCGCAGCCGGCAGTGTTCGCCGAAGGTTTAGTCAAAACCTATGGCGATGTGAAAGCCCTTGATGGCCTCGACCTATCTGTCCCGCAGGGAACCGTGCTGGGCCTGCTCGGCCCCAATGGTGCGGGGAAGACGACTGCGGTTCGAATCCTGACGACCCTGCTGAAGCCAGACTCAGGTCGGGCGGAGGTTGCCGGAATCGACGTGATTAAGCACCCGGAGAAGGTGCGCGGAATCATCGGACTCACGGGCCAGTACGCGGCGGTGGACGAGTACCTCACGGGCCGCGAGAACATCAACATGGTGGGTCGGCTTTACCACTTCGATGCGAAGTGGGTGAAGCAGCGGGCGGACGAACTACTCGACCGTTTCCGCCTAAGCGACGCAGCTGATCGACCGGCGAAGACCTACTCCGGTGGTATGCGCAGGCGCCTTGACCTGGCGGCGAGCCTCGTGGCAAAGCCCGAGATCCTGTTCCTTGATGAGCCGACGACTGGCC
>DMNR01000314.1:1747-5395 GCA_003452655.1 Actinomycetota bacterium
GCCACGCTGCCCGCCGCTGCCCAGGCGCTAGCTGCACTTAGCGAGAGTGAACCCACGATCGACGAAGTAGACCGACGAGTCACTGTCCCGGTTTCGGGGGGCTCGACGGTGCTCGTTGATGTGGTTCGCGGGCTCGACAGCGCAGGTGTCGCCCTTGAGGACCTCAGCCTGCGACGACCGACGCTCGATGACGTGTTCCTCTCGCTGACGGGGCGCACTGCCGAGGATGAAGAGGATTCTGCGACGAAGGGTCGCGGCAAGAGTAAAAAGAAGGAGGCGTCAGCCTGATGAGTGCAACATCTGCAACAGTTGAACCATTGTCGACAGGCAAGCCGATTCCTCGTTCACGCCCCCTGCTTGGTTGGCATTTACACGACGGCATTGTCGTGGGCAAGCGCAACCTGATTCAGACGATTCGCGTGCCAGAGTTGCTGTTCTTCTCGCTCGTACAGCCGGTGATCTTTGTCTTGATGTTCGCCTATGTGTTCGGCGGCGCGATCCCGGTCCCTGGCGCAAGTGGTGAAGCGGGTGCCGAGGCGTACCGGGCCTATCTCATCCCCGGCATCTTCGCGCAGACTGTCGCCTTTGCTGCGGCATCGTCCACGGTGGGTATCGCCGAGGACATGCATAAGGGCCTGATCGATCGATTCCGATCACTGCCGATGAAGGCATCAGCAGTGCTGTTCGGACGAACATTTGCTGACGCCGCGCGAATGATCTTGGTGCTGACGGTGCTGACTATCACTGGCCTCGTGGTTGGCTGGCGGATCAACGACGGCTTCATCAACGCGGTCTTCGCGTACGCGCTGCTGCTGCTGTTCGCTTACGTGGTGGCGTGGATCGGCTCTTGGATCGGCCTCTACATGCCGAACCCAGAGACGGCCAACACCGCAGGTTTGATCTGGCTGTTCCCGTTGACGTTCGTCTCAAACGCGTTCGTTCCGCTGGCCGGAATGCCTGCCGGGCTGCAGGCGGTAGCAGCGTGGAATCCGTTGTCGGCACTCACGCTGTCATGTCGGGAGCTGTTCGGAAATCCGACTGGCCTGGCGACCGGAGAACGGACCTACTGGTCGTTGCAGAACCCTGAGCTCTACACACTACTTAGCTGTGCGTTGCTGCTCGCGATCTTTGTTCCGCTAGCAGTAAGGAAGTACCGCCGCACAACCGCTCGTTAGCAGGACCGAGAAATTCCAGCGGAATGCTAGCTGGCGGGCATCTCGACATTGACGATCTCAACTTCGAGGACTCGGCCGTTTGGCAATTCGTAGGTGACGGTCTCATCGACGAAGCGACCAAGAACGGCACCACCGAGCGGGGACGTCGGCGAGTAGACGTCGACGTCAGTGTGAGCCGCTTCTTCACGTGATCCCAGCAAGAACGTCTCAGTGTCACCATCGGGAAACTTCACGGTCACGATCGTTCCATGGGTGGCTTTCCCGTGTTCAGCATCGGGAGGTGTACCAACCCGGGCGTTCTCCAGCATGTGCTTGAGCTGGCGGATGCGGGCTTCGTTCTTGCCCTGGTCATCCTTCGCCGCGTGATAGCCGCCGTTCTCTTTTAGGTCGCCTTCTTCGCGCGCGGCCTCGATCTTCTTGGTGATGTCGACGCGGATCGGACCCGAACGCTCTTCCAGCTCAGCGTTGAGTCGGTCAAAGGCTTCCTGGGTGAGCCAGGTCTCGGGTGCCTCGGTCATGCAGGCCTCCATGGTTGAGGGGGATTCGACGTTCCGGGTGGGAATTGCTCAGTAGGTGCGTGCAGATTCCCCGGCGTTGCACAGTTGAGCACTTCGGCTGCAAATCCTAGTTCGCGAGTTGCAACCTCATAAGTGGTTTGGCTGTATTCACTGCCCGCGGGAACCGTCACAATGGCATATCCGAGATCTTGATGCCTTTTGTCCTGGACCCGCAGCACACAATCCACCGACGAGCTGGCGCCCTTGTTCACCTCGAACGTGATCGAAGTGTGGTCCGGGCTAACGGCCTCCCAGGCAAGCAGGCGGTAGCGAACCTCCGGATTCGCAACCCGATAGGCCATCCAGCCACCGAACCCGGCGATGAGTATGGCAAGGGCCGCAGCGACCGCAATTGCCGCCACGGGAGTGCGGCGATAGCCATAGCGGTCCTGCAGTCGGGGCGGCAGATCTTTCAAGCGGGTGGCAGACATTGACCCCATTGTCCGTCATCGAGGTCCGGTCGTGGTGTCATGGCCCGTGTGATTAGCGAATTGGGCATCCGGCTACTCAGCACGGTACTTGCGGCAGGCGATCCGAATCCAACGCCGAGCGGTGCGTTGAGCGCACCGCCACCGGTGATTGACCCCGATCGCGTGACGCCGGGCAACTGGGGTTTGCTGGCCTTCATCTTCCTGCTGGTGGTTGCAGGTTTGTTGTACTTCTCGCTTCGTAAGCAGTTGCGCAAGATTGACTTTCCAGAGGATCCGCCGCCGTCTGCGTCCGGCACCCGTGACATGGAAGATTCCCCGCGAATCTCCGAGTAGGAAGACCGAGCGGCTACTTCCCTCGGCGACTGCGGTAGGACAACTGCGATGGGACTATCACTGACGCTGACGACAAACGGGCCGCAGCTTCGTCAGAGGCGAGGTCCGTTCGCTGCCCCAACTCCCAGGTCGTGTTCGCGGTGGTCTTAAGCAGCATGAGGAGTTCGGCAAACGGCATCGGTTCATAGAGTAGGAAGCCTTGGCCGAATCGGTAGCCCATGTCCTTGAGTGCCGTGCATTGCTCTTTGGATTCGATGCCCTCGGCGATCACCTCCGACAGATTCATCGACAGGCTGAGTTCGCGGATTGCCTGCGCCAATCCGAAGTCAAAGTCGTTTGGCAATCCGGCGACGAATTCTTGGGCAAGCTTCAGGCCGCTTACCGGCAGGGAGCGCAGGTAATGCAGCGAGGCCCACCCCGTCCCGAAGTCATCGATGAAGACAGAGACTCCTAGCTCGGCAATTTCTCGAAGCTGTGCCGCTGCTGCGCCGTCGTTTGGCATCAACACGCTTTCAGTGACTTCAACGACGACACGCGACGCGTCGACGCCAGTCTCCCTCAGGAGTTCACTCAAGACCCCAGACACACTGTCTGATTGGAGTTGGCGCCCAGAAACATTGAGGGCAATTCGGGCGTTCGCGTGGGCCGGGCAAGCCTTAGCCCACGCTGCGGCATCGTGCAGCGCCTGCCGCATGACGAAGCGGCCGATCTCGACAATGGCGCCGGTCTCCTCGGCGATGCCGATGAAGTTTCCGGGAGCGAGTTCCCCACGGGTTGGGTGCTGCCAACGAACAAGCGCTTCGGCACCAACTATCGACTCTGATTCGAGATCGACGATCGGTTGGTAGCAGACGCTGATCTCGCCGCGGTCGAGCGCACCACGCAGCTGGTTCGTCAGCGATAGGCGTTGGACGGCGCTGTCGTGCATGTCAGTGTGGAACATCGCCACCTGACCCTTGCCAGCGAACTTCGCGTCGTACAGCGCAATGTCCGCATCGCGTTCGATATCTGCTGGATCGGCTGTGCCGTCACTGACCGCGATCCCGATGCTGGCGCCGATGACGATCTCGCTGCCGCGAAGGTTCATCGGCAAGCTCAATTGGTGCAGAACCCGTTTGGCAACAGCATCGCCGTCCTCGCCGGACCGGGCAC
>DMNR01000181.1 GCA_003452655.1 Actinomycetota bacterium
AGCTAGATGTCAAATAGCCTGCGCGAAATACACGGCGCTGCCTTCGCCAACGCTCAGGCGACACGCCGCTTCGCTCGCTTGACTACTTGACGCTGACGGTGGCTCCGGCTGCTTCGAGAGCTTCCTTGGCCTTGTTTGCGTCTTCCTTGTTCGCCTTCTCCAGGATCGGCTTCGGCGCGCTCTCGACGAGCTCCTTGGCTTCTCCGAGACCCAGGCTGGTCAGGGCACGAACTTCCTTGATGACCTGGATCTTCTTGGCTCCCACGTCTTCGAGAATGACGTCAAACTCGTCCTTCTCCTCGACCGCTTCGGCTCCTCCACCGGCAGGTGTGCCAGCAGCTGCGACGGCAACCGGGGCAGCAGCGGTTACGTTGAAGACCTCTTCGAACTGCTTCACGAACTCGGAGAGCTCGATCAGGGTCATTTCCTTGAACGCGTCGAGCAATTCATCTGTTGACAGCTTCGCCATTTTTGGCGTTCCTTTCTCGTTGCTGCGAAATGCGAGCCAGGGATTGACCGGCATCGGCGCAGCGGGTGTGTATGGGTTGTTTGGTTCTAGCTCTCGTCGGTTGCTTCAGCCGCGGGGGCTTCTGCTGCAGCTTCGTTCGCCTCTGGTGCTTCATCAGTCGCCGCGGGGGCTTCTGATGCTGGGGCTTCTGATGCTGGTGCCTCATCGGCGGCTGGTGCGGCGGCTGCCACGGGACCCTCGGCTTCGACCTTGGCGCGCAATGCGTCCACGGTGCGAGCTGCCTGCGACAGTGGCGCTGCGAACAGCGATACCGCCTGCGACAGCGAGGCGTTCATTGCGCCAGCAAGCTTGGCCAGCAACACCTCGCGAGATTCCAGTTCGGCAAGCTTGGAGACTTCTTCCGGAGAGATGACCTTGCCATCTACGTATCCGCCCTTGATGACAAGTGCGGGATTCTCCTTCGCGAATGTCTTCAGGCTCTTCGCAGCGACGACGATGTCGCCATCAACGAATGCCAATGCACTTGGTCCAACCAGGAGGTCGTCGATGCCCTCGACGCCAGCTTCTTTCGCGGCGATCTTGGTGAGGGTGTTCTTGACGACCGCGTAGGTTGAACCTTCGCCTAGCGAACGTCGCAGCTCCTTGAGCTGAGCAACGCTCAAGCCACGGTACTCAGTGAGCACTGTGGCTGACGATGACTTGAACCGATCGGCGAGCTCGGCGACTGCTGCCGCCTTATCTGGCCGCGCCATGGTTCTCCTTTCAGATTGTGCTTTTTGATGTTGCAGTGTTGTCCGGTCTTTCAGACAAACAAAAAACCCGAAACGCAGATGCGCTTCGGGTTGCATTCCACACGAACGTGCAGAGTCACAGTTTCCGATTGCTCACCTGCGCTGGCGTCCTTGCGGACCTTCGCTTCCTGACGAATCAGGAAGGACCGGCGGTCTTTGGTTCTCGTACAGAGTACACGTCCGGCATAACGCTATGACGGCCAGCTCCTCCACAATTGCAAACAGTCCTGTGACCGGAGGGCCGCAGGACTGTTTGCAATGTTTGGATGTGCGACTACGCGTCAGCGGCGGCCTTCGAAGCAGCTGAGATGCGGGTGACCGACGGATCGATCGCCACGCCAGGGCCCTGACTCGTCGAAACGACGATCTTCTTCAGGTACGTACCCTTCGAGCTCGACGGCTTAAGGCGCAGGATTTCGTCGAGTGCCGCGGCGTAGTTGTCGGTCAACTGCTGAGCATCAAACGATGCCTTACCGATGACGAACTGCAGATTTGCGTGCTTGTCGACGCGGAACTGGATCTTTCCACCCTTGATTTCTTCGACTGCCTTCGCAACGTCTGGAGTCACGGTTCCGGTGCGCGGGTTAGGCATCAGGCCACGCGGTCCGAGGACCTTACCGAGTTGACCAACCTTGCCCATGAGCTCTGGGGCAGCGACCACTGCGTCGTAGTCAACCCAGCCCTCTTTGACCTTGTCGATCAAGTCATCGGCGCCCACGAAGTCGGCTCCAGCGGCTTCCGCTGCCGCGGCCTTGTCGCCAGTGGCGAAGACGAGCACACGCTTGGTCTTACCTGTGCCGTGCGGCAGATTGACCGTTCCGCGAACCATCTGGTCTGCCTTACGTGGGTCAACGCCCACGCGCATGGCGATCTCAACCGTTGCGTCGAACTTCGACGGGTTGGTGTCCTTGACCAGCGTCATCGCCTCGGTCGGCGCGTAAAGGTGGTCGGCTTCAATCTTGGCCTCAGCGGCCTTGTATCCCTTGCTGCGCTTCATAGTGCTTCCCTTCGATCAGTCTCATCACCACGTTGGCGTGAGGTTGTGGTGCGGACCGGGATGGTCCTCCCACGTGGGATCAATCCGGGCCAACTAGGCCCGATTGACTTATTTGACGGTAATGGTCGTCAAACAAGCCTGCGATCGCTATACCTCGCTGCCCTCACGTCGTTCGGGCGACGCTCGGCTTCGCTCGCTTGACTTATTTGACGGTAATCCCCATCGAGCGGGCAGTGCCCTCGATGATCTTCATCGCTGCATCAACATCGTTCGCGTTGAGGTCAACCATCTTGCCTTCGGCAATTTCCTTGACCTGCGCCTTGGTAATCGAGGCAACCGGCTTCAGCGGGTTACCCGAGCCCTTGGGCACGCCGGCAGCCTTCAAGATCAGCTTGGCTGCTGGTGGGGTCTTGGTGATGAACGTGAACGAACGGTCTTCGTACACGGTGATCTCGACGGGAATAACCTGCCCACGTTGAGCTTCGGTGGCCGCGTTATACGCCTTGCAGAACTCCATGATGTTCACGCCGTGCTGGCCCAGTGCGGGTCCAACGGGTGGCGCTGGGTTGGCCTGTCCTGCTTGGATTTGCAGCTTGATAAGGCCAGCGACCTTCTTCTTCGGTGCCATTTCGTGCCTGTCCTCTTCTTGCGCGGTATGCGCTGTTGGTGCGTTTGCGAGTGCGGTGCGCTACTCGCTAATTCTTCTGGATCTGGTTGAAGCCGAGCTCGACCGGAGTCTCGCGACCGAAGATCTCCACCAGCCCGGTGATCTTCTGGGCGTCGATGTTGATTTCTGAAATGGTCGCATGCAGGGTCGCAAACGGTCCATCGATCACTGTGACGGAGTCACCAATCGAGACATCAATCTCAGCTGGCTTGGACGCTTCTTGCTCGGCACCCTTGCCGCTTGCAGCCACCTGACCAGTCGGCGCTTCGGGCTCCGGAGCAAGAATTCGAACCACTTCGTCAAGGGTGAGCGGGATCGGATCGTGTGCTTGCCCAACGAATCCTGTGACGCCCGGAGTGTGGCGAACGGTTCCCCAAGCATCGACCGACTTGTCCGTCAGGTCCATGCGTACGAGCACATATCCGGGGAACTTGTTCCGCTTGACCGTCTTACGCTGGCCCTGCTTGATCTCGACAACTTCCTCGATCGGAACCTCGACCTGGAAGATGTAGTCCTCCATGTCGAGGGTGCGAGCGCGGCTCTCGATGTTCGCTTTAACCTTGTTTTCGTAACCCGCGTACGAGTGGATGACGTACCAGTCGCCTGGCTGCAAGCGGAGGCCAGCCTTGAACTCGGCAACGGGATCAAGGGCGGCGGCAGGGGCGTCGTCGGCGTCAGCTGCTTCGGTGTCAACCTCGTCGGACTCAACCTCGTCGGCTGCAGGGGCGTCGTCGGCGTCAACCTCGTCGGCGACCTCCGAAGTCTCGTCGTCAGAAGCGTCGGCCTCAATCAGATCGATGGCGTCCTCTTCAATATCTGCGACGTCGAACGGATCTGTGCTCACGATGTCTCCCATATCGGTCACGTCCTAGTCTCCAAAGACCCACGACGCGAGGGCGCCAAAGCCAAGGTCAAGGACAAACGCGAGCGCCATCATGACGGCCACGAAGCCGAGCACCACCCACACGTAGTTGATGAGCTCTTCGCGGGTTGGCGTCACGACTCGCTTGAGTTCGGAAACGACCTGGCGCGTAAAGAGGCGGATGCGTCCGACGAGACCGCGGCCCTCGCGCTGCTCGTGCCGAGGGTCCTTCTCGTCGGAATCCGTCACAACAGATTCGCNCACAGGAAGTCGTTTGTTTGTGGGGCGCGGACGACGTCCGCTCATCGCAGGGCAGGCGGGACTCGAACCCACAACCGTCGGTTTTGGAGACCGATGCGCTACCAATTGCGCCACTACCCTTCGGCTATTGAGCACTCAACATTATGCCTTATGGGAAAGACTTTATGCCAACATGCTCGGCACAACGGGTATGAGATTACTCTGTTCGCTCCGTCGCGTCCATTTGAGATGACCTCTTGTAGCATTAACCACACTTGGCGGCTGACCAATTGGCGATTTCGCCCCGTTTGTTTCGTGCGTGTTAACCGCGAACCGTGCGTACTTTCGCTCGTTCGCGACGACGACGGCGCAGCCGCCTGTCCGGTCAGACCATGGTCCGATTCGCACCTCTAGATCCTCGTCCGTTCTGACATTCCTCCCCAGTATCTGGGCAGAGGTGTCAAAATGTAACATATGAACGCTACGCCAAAACCAGCTCGTCGGGTCTCCGCCCGGCTCGCAGCTATCCAAGAATCTGCAACGCTCGCTGTTGACGCCAAGGCCAAGGCGCTCAAG
>DMNR01000163.1 GCA_003452655.1 Actinomycetota bacterium
CGCACCTTGACCTTGTCGATGAAGCTGTGACGACCCTTGTCGATGACAAGGCTCTGCGCTTTCATCGACTCATCCGGTCGGATGTAGTTCTCCGCCAAGGTTTGGTTAACCACCTTGAGGCCCATCTCGATGGCCATCGGATCCTTGGAGGCGCAGTACTTGCCCAGCAGAAACTCGAGCACGAAGACAGGGACGTTGGCGCCGACCTTCACCNNCTTGTCGATGAAGGTGTAGCGGCCCTTGTCCTTCACCTTCGCCTGGGCCTTCATCGACTCGTCGGAGCGGATGTAGTTGTTCGCCAGCGTGTCGTGGACCACCTGGAGGCCGAGCTGGATCGACAGCTCGTCCGACGACGCGCAGTACTTCCCCAGCAGAAACTCCAGCACGAAGACCGGCACGTTGGCGCCGACCTTCACCTTGCGGACGAGGTCCTTCCGCACGACCTTCCCAGCAAAGACGTCGTTCACCTTGTCATCGAGCGCATCGTGCATCGGGACGTCAAGGGTTTCGTCGGTCATCAGCCAACTCCTAGATCGATCGGGATATCAGCGGGTGACCGGTACAGTTCTGCATCGGTGGCGGGATCGAGGATCACGATGCGCAGGCTCTCGACAGTGTCGTCCTGCAGCATGAAACCAATGCTGGCCTCGCTCCCAGGCTGAACCAGGACGGCGCCATCAGCCTGCTCTTCAGCACCAAACACCATCCCGACGGCGCCTACCTGCTTGCCATCGCTGAGCAACACCGGGCGGACGGGGGTCTCGGAGCCGAGTAGCGAGGCATAGGCAAGCTTGACGCTGAACATCCGGTTGGTGACCACTTCAGGGGCATCGGAGACGAGGAGCTCTGCCCAGACTTCCCCGGATTCGGCAGACTTCGACGCCCGGAAGGTGATGACTGGGATCACTAGTTCCTGCAGGCTGGGGCCACCGTGGTGGAAAGCGAGGTCGCCGCCGGCCCGAAAAACGCCGGCGCCTTCTGGAAACACGAGATCGAAGTCGGCGTCGTAGCCGAGGTCCTGGGCTGAAACGCGAACACAAGAGGGCGGAGTTGCCCCTCCCCGTCCAACCCAGCATCGTCGATGGAGATCCACCGTGTCACCACCTGGAGCGTCGATTCGCATCGACTCAGCTCGCGGCTCGGCTGCGAAGAGATGTCCGTGGTCGGATGCGACGACGGTCCGGACAATTCCAACGCCTGCCAGCTTCCTAATAGCCCGAGCAAGGTTGTCGACGACTGTGTCCATTACGGGTCGTGCCTGAGAGGCGAAACCTCCCTCCCCGAAGAAGTCAATCTCCTGCGACCGGATGACAACGAGTTCTCGTCCGTGCACCTTCTTCCGCAACTTGGAGCGCGAGAGTTGCATGACCTCGGCGAGGTCGACATCAACCGATGACGGTACCCGCGCCTCGACGTGCTTCTTTCGAGCGTTCAGGTCCTTCAGGGCGGAACCATCGACTTTCCCTGCAAGCGTCGAACCTTCAGCAACAACCTCGTAGCTGGATGACGCACCGGGCATGAGCGCGGCCATTCCCGTGGGAGTGATGCTGGGCAGCACTCCCACAGCAGGTTCGATGGTCACCTCGCCATCCTTTTCCAGCCGCTCGGCGAGCTCCACGCCCATCTCGTACCGCATGGCATCGACCATGAAGAAGGCGACCGGCCCGGCCTGCGGCTTCACCAAGTCATCGAAGATGCCGGCCTGCTGGCGGATATCGCCGACTTCCCAGCCACCGTTCTTCAGAGCACCGACAAAGCCGACGGCCAGCTGGTCGACCACCTCGTCATATCGGTCGCGGACTGCGATAATCGCTCGCTCGTCGGGGTCGTGTTCGAGTTTCGGCAGCCACGCTTCGAGTTTGCGTTGCGAACGATCGAGCCGGTGCCAGGTCTCGGCGTAGCGGAGGACCCACTCGGTGGTGCTCGTCGGCGGGCTCTTCAGCGAATTGGTAACCTCGTCGGCGACGAGACCGAGATGGGCTGCGAGCCCAATCGCTTCCCATTGAGCCTGCCGCTCAACATCCTCGATAAGCCAGAAGCTGTGTCGTCGTTGGCGGTTGATCTCCAACACCTGTTCGTAGTCAGCATTGCGCAGCAACTCCCCGCATCGGTCGAGCAACGCACGTTCCTCGAACCTGAACGTGTCGATCGCCCCCAGAGCAAGCGGGTCAATGACGTCAGCGGACAGCGAGAGTTCCGACGCCGCTTGGTCCGCCAACGCCGGGTAAAGGTCTGGGTGCGCCTCGCGTAGGCGGTCTGCGATCACCCGGGATCGTGCGACAACGTCTTTAGTGGCTCTGGGAATGCCTGCGAGTTGCTTCGGCACGTCACCCTTAAGGTCGGACCGGAACTCCGTAGCAAGCACGTATCTTGCGACGACCGACCTCCACTTGGTCAGGCTCTCACCGGAAACTTCCACATCGAGGCGAGCAGATACGAGCTTCGCAAGCTCGGTGGTGGCTTCCTTCTCGACAATCGGGTGGTCCAGGGCGGGGTTAGCCAGCCAGGAAGCGAGCTGAACTTCACTGTTGCCAGCGGCCAGGATTGTCTTGAGCACCGAAGGGATGTTGTTTCCACCACCAGCGGTGGCAGCAACGATGTCGACGTAGCTGAGGTTCGATGGGGCTAGCAGTTCATCGATGACACCGTCGGTGAAACGCACTCGCAGTGCGTTCCTCGCTAGTTTGCGAAGCTGAGGAGTCCAGGATCGACCGGCAAGCTCGAGTTCCTTCAGTGCGAAGTCTGGTCCGGATTCGACATGGGGAAGGTAGATGACGACCGGCTGCGGTTCGTCGGCCTCCACGAGATGCTCGACCCTCGATCGGAGCTCGTACAGGGAGTCAATCCCGTGGGCCAGCGATACCTCCCGTCCATCGATCTCTACCTGAACTACTGGCTCATCGACATTGCCGGATAGTTCACGAACGTATGACGTAAATTCGGCGCGTGGGTCGAACCAAACAACAACGCGTCGATCGTCCAAATGCCGCGCCAGTTGCTGTTCCAAGTAGTCATGGAGCACGTGACTCATCGAACCACTACCTCAAGCGCTGCTTTGATGGCCAGGTCCGTGCGATCAGCGACTAGCTCGTCTATTGCCATAATTGGCGTTTCACGTGGATGCCACTTCGTCAAATTTTCCCTTTCCTGAATCCAAAAGACACCCTCCAGGCCGTGGGCGATCGCAAGGCTTCGATCGGTCGCACATTTCGGCACCACACGTTCTGGCCAAAGGCGCATCGCCAATTGGGCCCAGTCGAGTTCCCCCGACAGCAACTTTTCCCAGTACCTGCGGAGCTCCTTAGACCATGGCCGATGATGAGCGAAAAGACCCCACAGTGGTGCCAGAACCACAACAGTGCCGTCGTTCAGGTCCGGATGCCACAGCGGGGCTACCGCCGTGATTTGATCCATAAACTGCTGGAGTTCGTCGATGAGTCTCTCCTGTCCATCGATCCCCTTCCGCTGGTTCGCCGACGGATTCGGCCCCGCTTCGTGCGCCTGTTCGGACAACCGTCGCTCCTCCAGCATCAACTTCGGGGCGACGAGCTCCGTCGATACCCTCAACAATGAGTCGTCCGTTACTCCATGCGCGTATAGCCATACGACGTACGATCCCGAAGCCGTTCCCATAGGCCAAATAACCGGAGCCTTTCGACGCGCTTCCGAGTATGTCTTCAAGTGGTGGACGAAGAAGGCCCTTCGCAACCACTCGCCCACGTCTCCCTGACTGCCGCCTATTGCCTCGCCAACATCTAGCCACCACCGCTCCGCGTCGTCACCGAACACGACATCAAAGACCGATCGCACCCGTTCAGCTATGTCCAATTCATGGCCCGGATCGTTAACCAACACCGACGCCAGCTTGATCGGGTATTCAGCGGGAGCCCTCGCTTCCGGCAACAGGTCGTCGGCAACAAGCATGCCAGGGGAAAGGACAGACAAGGGATCGAACGGGTCAACGTCCACCGACGATCTTTTCGTAACGGCATCAAAGCGGACATCGAACCGGCCAAAAGCGACACCAACCGACCAAGAGACGAGCTCGGCAGCCAGAGCCGCTCGGTCCGGTTCGGAGACCGACGAACCCGAATCGATGTGGCCTTCCTCAACTATTGGCTGACCAAGGCCCATCCTGATCGCCTGTCGATCCGCATCCTCAATGTTGTAAGCCTCGAAACACAACTCATCAATAGCGGCCTGCGTTGCCTGAAGGTCGTCGTGAGCCTGGGTGATCCGCTGCCCCCATGCAGCGACACGCTCGTTGAACAGCTGCCCGCCCGCCTGGACCAGGGCTGGAGCAGCAAAGACTTCCGATGTCTCCAAATGCGCGTCCAGCGCGCGGCTGGTGAACCATGACTGATAAGCCAGCGCGCTCAAGGGTTGAAGCGAACTTTTCCGCTTTGGCCAGGGAACTCGGGCCACCAGTCCCACTTCGAACTGGGCGGCAGCGCCGGTTCTTCCCTGCGCTAGTGAAATTAGATACGAAGGTACTGGCGATGAAAGGACCCCTATGACCTCCAGCAACTCATCACGCGGAGCGAAACCTGCTTGCCCCCCCGTGCTAAAAATCCCGCCAGCCGGCATGCACTTGGGAGCTAAGGCCTTGGTCCTACGTGGAAATACGAAACCGGGTTTGAAGTACCAGGTGGCACTTTGGACCTTTCGACTTGCGCTACCCACCTTCATCTCAACGAAGGCACGGACCTCATGGCCGTCGTTTGCCCAGTGGACGACGAGAGGAAAGCTGTCATAAAAGCGACGGTAGACACCTCCGTGATAGTACGTCACCCATCGCACCCTCTTGCCCGCCGTTGGCTCAGCTACTATCTGGGGGGTCTCCCACCGAAGACGCAGAAATCTGAAATCATCCAGAGTCCCAAGGCCACATTTAGTAGTTCGATCTGGTGCAGCCTGAACAAAGCTCGGCAGGTCTCTATATAAATGCCGCAGGTTTGATGTAGTCCAGTAGGCAAAGGGAGACGAGGGGATCTCTCGAAACGACTGTGCCACTAAGTCGAACCTGCGTGGGTGTCCAGGATCCGCAGCGGCGTTCCGGAGTGCCACATCCTTGTCGTTCTCATCGATCAGGCCGAAGAACAGAGTCATTGCAGCACTCGGTAGCTCACAGCAGCGTGCGACGTCCAAGTAGCGTCTAGCGACAGGGAACCAGAGCTATGATGGCTTCTGCATGGCCAAAGCGATGCGGAAACCGCTGCTCCCCGAGCCGCTACGGGTAGCCTTAAACAGATCAGCGGAATCATTTGCTTCGCTCCAATACGTAAGCAGCGACTTCTACCATCGCATCGTCAAGAACTCCCTGTCCAAGGTCAGCGAAGATCAGTGGAGGTGCTCGATCGAGTAGGACCTCCTCGCGAAAGGCCTGGAAGCTAGAGAGAAAGAACCCAGTACGAGACGTCAAAGCCCCCAGAGTCCCGCGTTCAACGAGCATCTCGATTCCCCGTTCCACGAAGGCGGCGTACACGTCGTTCTTGGTCATTGGATAGGCCTTCTCGAACACTCTTTTGGCCAGGATGCTACCGGAGCCGAAGGGCGGATTCATGAGGATGACGTCGTAGCGGTGCCGGAGTATCTCCAAAAATGCAAACCCATGTGCAGCATCATCCGCAAACAATCGACGGCGCGCTCCACCGCTCCCGGCCGCCCGGACGGAGTAGTCGTGGAGCGCCTGGAGCACCCTGTCCGACGCCTCAACGAAGAACGCTTCGTCATCTATACCGGACAGATCGAGCTTTCCCGGGACGGCATCTGCGAATCCAGGTAGCCGTCGCGGCCGGGTGCTCTCCACCACAAACTGGTCTCGGGCAGCGCTGATCGTGCCCGCTAGTTCCGTTTCCGCTCGGAGTAGTACGCCCATCTCGCCCGCAAGGTTGAGGCTCGACGCAATCTGACGAAAGAGAGAGCCGAGTAGCGGAGGGTCGAGTTGGTCGGCGAACTCATCGATCAACTCCTGGTCACCTGGCATTGGTTCGGCCACGACAATTCCGGTACGCCGGACCTGCGGGCGGTCACTCGGTGCGACATCCGCTTCGTTCCAACATCGTTGCGCCCGGAGCCAGAGCGACAGCCCTGCGATTTGGGCCGCACGAGGGTCGATGTCAACACCGAATAGGTTCCGCCCAACGATCAGTCCCGGAAGCGCAACCTCGAGCTCCTCGCGTGACGTATAGGTCTCACGGAGAGTTGGCTGCTCGGCCTTCCCAGGGAGAGCGTGCTCCCAGGCTTCACGGTAGATCACCTCCAGCAGGTCGAAGGCGTAAAGCAAGAAGTGCCCGGATCCACGGTGGCGTCCCATCGCTGGTGTAAATAGCGCACGGGCGTAGGTTCCTTCGGAAGAGTCCAATCTCACGAAGGAGAACCCACGCCCGTGCCATCACGAGTATCACCCATCGACCGTATCCGTGCCGAGATCGACGACCGTTTCGG
>DMNR01000253.1 GCA_003452655.1 Actinomycetota bacterium
CGAACTCAAGTTCAAGGGCGACTTCGACACAGCAGGTCTGTATGACGTCAATGCTCAAGCTAGCGGGATGGACTTGCTGGGATACCAGGTCGACGTCAAGGCTCAGGCCAGTAACAAGTACACCGAAGCTGACGCCCAGGTGCTGCCCGGTCAGACGGTCGCGGAACTTCCCGCAGGCAAGAGTGTGGGTCAAAAGCGCGACACCCCCCGGATCCTCATCGACGCCTCAGCGAGTTTCGGTAACACGTTCGACAGCGGCAAGAAGATCCGCGTTGCCGGGCTCTACGGCGCCGACCCAGCGACCGGTTCCCGAGGGGTCCGCCTGCTTGGCACATTCGACTATGAAGTCGTCAGCGGAAAGAAGGTCGGTGCCAAGATTGAGTACTCGAACTTCCCGACTGACTCTGGGTTCGGATTCGAGTTTGCATTTGACGACCCGAGCGGAGCCAGCATTGGCTTCACGGGAGTCTTCCGCAAGGACGCACAAAACGACAACCTCTACCGCGTAGCGGGCAAGGGGTCGTTCCCGATGGGTGCAAGCAAGGCCCAAGGCAAGTTCGTCTTTGACAACTGTGATGACGTCGATGGCTCAATGTGTGCCAGTAGGCGTGCGCAGGGTGCTCGGATCACCATTGCTGCCGCTGTGCCTCTGTATGGCGGGGCGGTCACGGTCGCGCTTGAGGGAACGCTCACGCCTTCGACCGGCGCCTTCCGGATCACCGGTAACGCGAAGATGGCGATGAAGTTCGGGCCCTACAGCTTCTTCAGCATCATTCGTGCGGAAGCAGGCTTCCAGGTGGCCGTGGGCGTGTGTGCTGCGAACAATGCGGCCATCAGCGAGAGCTTCGGTTGTGGGCCGAGTAAGAACCTGAACTGGGCGGCGGGAATGGTCGGAAGTGCTTGGGCTTCGGTCACAGCGGACTTCTACTTCTACTCGGCGTCGGCAAGCCTCGGAGGCAATGTGAAGGGCCTCATCGATCAATCGGGTCAGGCGAAAGCGTGTGCGGACTTCGATGCATTCGGGCGAAAGCTCGACTTCGGAACCTGCCCATCCAACGAAGACATGCAGGCATTGGGGTTGTGACGCAGATGACTAGCGCGCGGAATGAACGAGAGGTGTTACCCACTATGGCGGACGTTGAATCACCAGAGGCGGCCATTGGCGGGCCATCGGGCGGGCGAGCCAAACACCGAGCGACGAAGGTGGTCTGCACGACACTTGCTGCGGGCGTGGCGCTAACCCTCGCTGGCTGCGCATCTACATCGAATTCGGTTTCCTCGGACTCTGTGGAACGAAATGCGGCCCCAGCATCTTCATCGATGGCGGCGAGCTTCTCCGACTACGGGGCAATAGGTCCGAACGGGAACGATGCACTTACCAAAGTGGATCTTCCCGCAAGTCTTGCCAAGACCCGCCTCGAATGCACGTTGAGCGCAAACGCGAAGGGAATGGAACGAGAGGCCACCGGCGGCTTTTCCGCCCGAATCACCGCGCAACATCGCAAGATGGTCCAATTCCGCGATCGGGTCGCTGCCGCGAAGGCGGAGGTTAAGAGGCGGTTCGATGCCGAGCCCCGCAACGGTGGTCCGGGGTCTCCGGGATTCGAGGACAGGTACGCCCTCTATCAGGCGGCACAGGAGGGCCTTCGCCGAGCTCAAGCCGAGCTTGCAGCACAAGAAGCCTATTACGCCGCGCTTCTGAAGGGCGAGGAAACGCTTCGCGTCGCTAATCGCACGGAATGGAGTGCAACCCTGGATGAGCTCAGGAAACCCGTTCCAGTGAAGCCGGAATTTCAGGCTCCCTTGTCTGGCGGATACCCGCGCTGGCCGGAGTACACCGTCGGCAAATACACGGACAAGCCCGTTGCCCTCAACTTCAGATTTGCGGATGCCGGTCTACGAGTGGGCAGCCAACAACTCCCAGTGAAGGTTAAGGCTGCAAACGATGGCGGATTCGGCTTGTGCCAGCCAAGTTCGAACGCGGTAACTCCGGCTGCAAATCCGTTGCGTTTTGGATTGCAGCTTGATGGCCCGTCCAATACCACTGCGTCGGATTCCGCTTCGGAGAATGCGCTTCCTTCAGAACAGGTCTGGTACCTGTCGCACCCGGCGGTTGCAAGCGAAAAGGCAGCACGAGTCGTCACGACCGCCGATTCAACCGGAATCCGAGGCAAGTGTGAAGGCGGGACTTCTTACGCTCTTGTGGCTTGCCAGGTCACCAAAGTGACGGCGGGTCCCGCGGCTAATGCACCGGCGATGGTCGGCGCCCAAGTCTGGACCCTGCCGTTCGATCTGCGCTTCAAGAACCTGTCGCCGATGAATGTGGCCGCAGGTATCAAGACGATGGACGGCCTCGGGGCCGTAACCCCGGTTGGCAAGGAGAATTCCGGGGAAGTGATGCCGGATTTGACGGGGCGTCAAGTCGAATACACCCCGGGTGCGATTGACCCGCCAGAAGTGAGCAGCGCAACTTCCGCGTCAGAGGAGGATGCGGCAGTGCTTGGCTACCAATTCCTTCGCAGGATGGATGTCGCGCCAGCTGAGCTCGCAGTTCCGGCTAACGCGAACCGCGCCGTGCTGGCGACGTCGTCTGCGGCGAAGGAATCGAAGCCGTACGTGGCCACATTCCAATTGCGAGTGTCCGACCATTCCAAGCTCGCATCAACCTGTGCTTCCGATGCGGCCAAGCTTGATGCGCTGTGCGGGATCATGGATGTCAAAGTCGAACGTGTCGCCACGGCGCAAGGGGCGCCTGCCGTGAAGATCACGTGCAAGCCTGCGGGAACGATCCTGACGGATAACGAGGTTGGCTGCTTCGGTGCTACGACCACTACCAACTCCGCCACGAACCAGTCCCTGGGGTCCGACGGGCGGATCGCACTTGATATCTCACTAGGCGATCGCCGCACGATGGATGAGAAGCGGTTCTACCAATCTGGCGCGGTCATTCCGTTGTAGTCGCGTGGGCCAGGGGCGGGTTCACCAGCCGAGTAGTTTCGCCGCCAGATCAGTCATGACCTCGGTCGCGCCACCACCGATGCCGATGATGCGCGCATCGCGGTAGTGCCGCTCGACTTCGGTGTTGCGCATGTAGCCGGCACCGCCATGTAGTTGGACGGCTCTGTCGACCACCCAGTCGCACGCCTCGACGGCTGTGTTCTTGGCGAGGACGGCTTCCAGCAACACAGGTTCGCCGGCCGCATGTCGCACGGCGATGGCTCGGGCGTACGTGCGCGCGACTTCGGTCCGGCGGATCATCTCGACGAGGTCGTGGCGGACCACCTGGCGAGAGAGGAGGGGGCGCCCGAACGTTTCGCGCTGCCGCGTCCACTCGACTGTCAGGTCCACGCATCGCTGCGCGGTGGCGTAGGCAAGAGTCGCCAGCGACAGTCGTTCGACCGCGAAGTGGCGGGACAGGGATGCGAAGCCTCCGCCGGGCTCGGGCGTCAGCAATGCCTCCGACGGAACGCGCAGATCGACAAATGCCAATTCAGCAGTGTCGCTGCAGTCCCAGCCCATTTTCTGGAGTTTGCGAGTCACCTTGAAACCGGGCAGCGAGGTATCAACCGCAAACAGGCTGACGCCTGACGCGCCCGAGTCGGCTGTGCGCGCCGCGACGACAACGACGTCAGCGCGCACTCCCGAGGTGATGTACGTCTTTGCGCCGTTGATGATCCAGTCGTCACCGTCGGGAATTGCTCGCGTACGAAGGTGAGCGACGTCGGAACCGCCGTCGGGTTCGGTAACGCCGAGGGCGGCGATCTTGTCACCTGCGAGAACTGGGCGGACGTATTCGTCGAGCAGCCAATCCGCACCCGCGTTGTCGCCCGCGACCCGCCGTCGATTCGCCGCGTCGATCATGTGAGGGATCGCGATGCCGTGGCTAAAGAGTGAGGCGAATGCTCCGCCGGACCCACCAGAGCTCAAGAGGTTCTCCGTCAGGACAGTCACGTCGATGCTGTCGCCGCCAGAGCCTCCCACCTCCTCGGGGTAGCCGATGCCCAACAGCCCGGCGTCCCCGAGTGCCTTGTGGACCTCGCGTGGGATCAGCTCTGCGTCCTCCCACTCATTCAGGTTCGGAGCGATTTCCTTCGCGGTGAAGTCGGCGGTCAACGCTGCAAGAGCTCGCCGCTCGTCCGTGGAGAATGGATCGTTGGTCATGCGTCAGAACGTACTCGGGAATGGTGCCGCTCAGGACTCACTTGACCCAACCTGACGAGGGCGTCAAGTTGGTTCAGAAGTTCCAGACCTCAACCGCAAGGGCCGCTGGTACGCCGGCTACGAAGCCGGTCTGCTCAAGGAATCCGCGAAGAAATTCGGGATCTGCCATCGGGTGCTCTCCAAGGCCTTCGAGGTAGGCACGGTGCTCAGACAGAGAAGCGACCGCGAGGTCGACACCACCGGATACGTCAATTGCATGGGTTGACTCTGGAGATCCGGCGACGAAGGCGCGCTTGACGCTGTGAGGTTCTGTGCCGGGGAAGATCCAGCGGTTGCCAGCGTCGGCAATGGCGTCGAGAGCGGCGCGTCCGACAGCTTGGTGGTCGGCACTGTTGCGCGCCCCTGGGCCCCAACTTTCGCGATGGTTGAACAACAGGACGGTGTCAGGTTGATGGCGACGAATGGCTTCGGCGATGTCGCGGCGCAGCGCGATGCTGTATTCGATCACTCCGTCTGGGTAGTCGAGGAACTCGACCACGTCCACGCCGAGGACCGCTGCACCCGCTCGCTGTTCGGCTTCGCGCAGAGGTGCCGCCGCGGCGGGATCGATCGCATCTATGCCCGCTTCACCCCGCGTCGCAAGCAGGTACCGGCAGTCAGCGCCGTTTGCGGACCACTGTGCAACGGCTGCGGCCGCTCCGTACTCAATGTCATCTGGGTGCGCGACGATGGCTAGCACACGTTCTGGGGCGACCTCAAGCAGTTCCATCGGCCCAGGCTACGCCGCCCGTCCAGCAATGGGTGGAGTTGTGGTTACTGGAGGGCAGCTAACCGTCACGTTGTTGGTGGGTGAGGTTCGCTTCCTACGAGGACTAGTCGATCGTCCAGGTGTCTGAGCCTCTAAGTAGAGACTGAAGATCACCGACGCCGTTCTCTGCCGCCATCGTCATCTGTTCGGACATCAGGCGGTCATAGCTTGGACGCTCGACATGGCGCAGCACCCCGATAGGAGTGTGGTGCAGAGTCTCAGGATCCGACAGCCGTGTGAGTGCAAAGGCCGTCGCGGTGTCGGAAGAATGGGCATCGTGGATGACGATTTCGCTGGCAGCAACCGATTCCGTGGGCACGATCTTCAGCCCGCCGTGGGCATTGCGCACAACCGCGTGCTGACCCTCGGCGCCGAACACGATCGGTTCGCCATCCACCAGGCGAATCAATTCGTCATCGCGGCTATCGGCGTCCTTAAGGATGTCGAATGCACCGTCATTGAAGATGTTGCAGTTCTGGTAGATCTCGACCAACGCTGAACCCTCATGTTCAGCAGCTGCGCGCAGCACATCCGTGAGGTGCTTGCGGTCGGAATCGATTGTGCGAGCGACGAACGTTGCCTCCGCCCCCAACGCCAACGACAACGGGTTGAACGGGTAGTCCAGTGAACCCATCGGTGTCGACTTCGTGATCTTGCCGATCTCGGATGTCGGCGAGTACTGCCCCTTGGTCAACCCGTAGATACGGTTGTTAAACAGCAGGATCTTGAGGTTGACGTTGCGACGCAGCGCGTGAATTAGGTGATTGCCACCGATGGATAGCGCGTCCCCGTCGCCCGTGACGACCCATACCGACAGGTCCGGGCGCGACGTTGCGAGTCCTGTGGCGATGGTGGGGGCGCGACCGTGGATTGAGTGCATCCCGTACGTCGTGAGGTAGTACGGGAATCGCGATGAACATCCAATACCCGAAACAAAGCAGATGTTTTCCTTCGGAATCCCGAGCTCTGGCAGAAACGATTGAACCGCAGCAAGAATCGCGTAGTCGCCGCAGCCGGGGCACCAGCGGACCTCTTGGTCGCTCTTGAAGTCCTTCGCCTTCAGTGCGACAGGGACAGCGGTGTCAGACATTTGAAATCACGTCCTTGATGACGGCTTCGAGTTCGTGGGACTTGAATGGCATTCCGCGGACTTGGTTGTAGCTAATTGCATCGACCAGGAACTTCGCGCGCAGCAACATCGAGAGCTGGCCAAGGTTCATTTCGGGAACGATGACTCGGTCGTAACGCTTGAGCACCTCGCCGGTGTTGGTGGGGAATGGGTTGAGGTGTCGCAGGTGTGCCTGTGCAACCTTCCCGCCACCCTCACGAACCAATCGGCAAGCTGCGCCGATGGGTCCAAAGGTCGAACCCCAGCCGATGATCAATACCTTTGCGTCGCCGGTTGGGTCATCGACTTCGAGGTCGGGAATCGTATTGGCGATACCGTCGACCTTCGCTTGGCGCAGGCGAACCATCTTGTCGTGGTTGTCGGGGTCATATGAGATGTGACCGGTGATGTCGGCCTTCTCGATTCCGCCGATGCGGTGCTCAAGTCCGGGCGTCCCTGGGATCGCCCACGGGCGAGCGAGTGTTTCCGGGTCCCGCGCGAACGGCATGAACTCGGTCGATCCGTCCTCGTTCGTCCAGTTGTTTTCGGTGGTGAAGGTGACCGTCAGATCGGGCAAGTCCTTGACGTTCGGCACCTGCCACGGTTCGGAGCCGTTAGCCAAGTATCCGTCTGAGAGCAGAAATACGGGCGTGCGGTAAGTAGTCGCGATCCGTGCCGCCTCAAGCGCAGCGTCGAAACAGTCCGACGGTGACTGCGGCGCGATGATCGGGACCGGCGCTTCGCCGTTTCGCCCGAACATTGCCTGCAACAGGTCCGCTTGTTCGGTCTTGGTCGGTAGCCCGGTCGACGGGCCACCGCGCTGAACATCGACTACGACCAGTGGCAACTCCAAAGCCACGGCCAGGCCGATGGCTTCGGACTTCAGCGCTACTCCTGGGCCGGATGTCGTCGTCACACCGAGCGAACCGCCGTAGGAGGCGCCGATAGCGGCACCGATCCCGGCAATTTCGTCCTCTGCTTGGAACGTGCGCACACCGAACTTTTTGTGCTTGCTCAGTTCGTGCAGGATGTCGCTTGCCGGAGTGATCGGGTAGGTGCCGAGGTAGACCGGCAACTTGGTTTGCTGACCGGCGGCCACCAGTCCGTAGGCGAGTGCGAGGTTGCCGCTGATGTTTCGGTAGGTGCCTTCCGCCAGAGGGGCGGGCTTGATTTCATAGCGAACAGAAAAATCCTCGGTCGTTTCGCCGTAGTTCCAGCCAGCGTGCAACGCGGCCAGGTTCGCCTTGAGGATCTCCGGCTTGCGCTCGAACTTCTCATGGAGAAAGCGCTCGGTGCCGTCGGTGGGTCGCTCATAAAGCCACGACAACAGGCCCAGAGCGAACATGTTCTTTGCGCGCTCTGCTTCTTTCTTGGTCAGATCGAAGTCCTTGAGTGACTGAACCGTCAGCGAGGTCAGCGCGATTGGATGAACGTTGTAGGACTCCAGGGACCCGTCTTCGATGGGATTGTCGGCATAGCCGACCTTCGACAAGTTCCGGCTGGTGAACTCGTCTGTGTTGACGATCAGATCGCCACCACGCGGAAGATCCTTGAGATTCGCTTTGAGGGCGGCCGGATTCATCGCGACAAGGACGTTCGGAGCATCACCGGGCGTCATGATGTCGTGATTTGCGAAGTGCAGCTGGAACGCCGAAACGCCGGGCAAGGTTCCTGCTGGTGCGCGGATCTCTGCG
>DMNR01000351.1:0-1330 GCA_003452655.1 Actinomycetota bacterium
CAACGCGGGCAGAACTTGTTCAGTTCGATGCGGTCTGGGTCGTTGCGGCGATTCTTCTTGGTGATGTAGTTGCGTTCTTTGCAGTCAGCGCATGCAAGCGTGATCTTGGGTCGAACGTCGGACGCCTTGGCCACGGCGGTGCCTTTCGTAGTGTGTTGCGTGTTTCGGTTGAGTAGCGAGGGCCGGACTTGAACCGGCGACACAGCGATTATGAGCCGCTTGCTCTACCAGGCTGAGCTACCCCGCCAAGCTATGAGGCTTTCGCCCCATCGAGCCCCTTTACGGAATCGAACCGTAGACCTTCTCCTTACCATGGAGACGCTCTACCGACTGAGCTAAAGGGGCAGGTTTTAACGCTTTCCAAGCGCGACTGACAAGGGTACAGGTGTGCCGATGCTGCCCGCACCCCGGATCCACCTGAAGCACATTGGTGGCCCGGAATACCCAGATGGCTGACCACTGTGAAGAGTGGCCAGCCATGCGTGGGTGTCGCAGACAGCGACTTCACATCTACTTCACGTCGATGTGGAAGTCCTTGCCACCAGTGACATCGCCCGAGCGCTTCACGGTGAAGTCGTGGCCCGCTTCAGTGAAGTTGTGGGTCTCGTCCACGTAGAACCGCTCCCAGTTGGATCCGTCCCCAAACCCAACACTCGGGTAGCCGAACTCAGGGTTGTAGCCCCAAAAGTCGACCGTTGAGCCGCTGGCATACCTGATGGTGCCGCTTACGTCCTGGCCAGAGGCCAGCGTGTGACCGGCAGCGCGTAGTGATTCACCGGGTGCCAGATCCTTCTCGACGACTCCCGAGATCGACTTGCCGTTCATCGTCACGTGGATTTGCTGGTCAGTGGTGTTCTTCACGTTGAGGATCACTCGGCCTTGGAAGGCTTTTACCGGATCGTTGACCTCCCGAACCTGTGCAGCCGGGGCGGCCGCGGCTGCTGGGGCGGCGGCTGCAGCGGCGGGGGCGGGGGCAGCCATGGCCGGTGCCGCGACACCCGCAACAACGGCACAACCAACGATGGCGGCCGAAGCGAGCCCGATGCGGCGGGTGAAGTTCTTCTTGTCAGTCATGCGCTAACTCCTATCTGGTTCTCCGGTCCGAGTGACCGGCTGCGATGAGGAGAGTTTTCCCAGACACCGTCCGAAATAAACCAGAAGCACGCAAGATTCTTCCAGCAGAATCCGTTCGCTGCCCGACCGGCCAAATTTGCAGTTACTTTGCCGGGCGACCCAGATCCGCAATCATCGCCGTGATGACCTGCTCAACGAGAGCGGGCGGCGCTGCCTTGGGGTCCGTGAGGCTCTGCAGTGACAGCCCGTCTATCAC
>DMNR01000351.1:1609-4374 GCA_003452655.1 Actinomycetota bacterium
GTGGGGATTGCCAACTGCATCGCACGCAACGCCACCTCAGGTGTACACATCGAGACATCGAGTGAGTTCAACTCCTGTGTCGTGGCCTCAATCTGCTGAGCAACGGCCAAAGCAAGGATCTGATCCTGACTCCCAAAGTAATGGGCAATTGTGCTCTTGGATAACCCGACCTCGGCCGCCACAGAACGGACCGACACCGCCTCGAAACCGTCCCGCTGCACGATCTTCCACATGCCATTGACTATTGCCTGGCGACGCTCATCGTGATCAACAATCTTGGGCATGACGGTCTCCACCTTGGTAAGAGATTTGGCTCGACCCATCTCAGCAGGTATTTCGGCGCATGTCCAAATAAAAAGGACGCCGCCGGTGTTAGCCCAACGGATGGAGACGAGAAATCAGCGCTGGGAAGCGAGGGCGTCGGCCGCCTTGATGCCGTCGACGATCATGTCAGCTGTTACCGGGAAGGGCTCGTGATGCGCAGTCTCGCCTGGTGCGACTGTGAGCTCAGCAATGCGAACGATGGTCTCTTCGTCGATCTCGCCAAGCCCGAGGTCGGCTAGACGAGTGGGCAAACCAACGGCGCGGCAGAAGGCTCGGACCTCCTCAAACTCCTCGGCTGAACGACCTTCAACCACAAGTTGGACAAGCAGTCCGAACGCGACCTTCTCGCCGTGTAGGAAGTCATGTGTGGGTGGCGCTGCCGTCAAGCCGTTGTGCACCGAGTGCGCAATCGCCAGCCCTCCAGATTCGAATCCGAGCCCCGACAGCAGCGTGTTTGCCTCAACGATGCGCTCCAGCGCCGGTGTCACCGCGTTGGCATCAACCGCAGTTGCCGCGTCCACGCCATCGGCGTAAAGCGTCTCGCAACACAGCTTCGCCAATGCCTGCGCCGCCATGGTGGTTGCGCCCCCGAGTTGGTTCGGATTCCGCGCCTCGATCACCGTGCGCGCCTCGTACCAGGTGGCCAGAGCATCACCCATCCCAGAAACCAAGAACCTGCGTGGAGCCTGCGCAATGACAGTTGTATCGACCAAGACCAGATCCGGGTTTCGCGGATAAAAGATCAACCGCTCAAATACTCCGTCCGGGGTATATGCCACCGACAGCGCGCTGCACGGCGCATCGCTGGAAGCCAATGTTGGGCAGTTCACGATGGGTAGCCCGAGCTCACTTGAGATCGCCCGCGCGGTATCGAGCGCCTTTCCGCCCCCGGCCCCAATCACCAAACGGGCTCCGGCAACCTTCGCCGCCTCTATTCCGGAATCAATCTCGACCTGCGAGCACTCACCACCGAACTGATGAACGGTGTAGTCGATGCCATTGGCCGCAAGGCCCGCTTGCCACCGCTGTTCCAGCATTGCCCTAACGGAGGCGCTGGCAACGACCAATGCCGGACCGGAGAGCCCCAGGTGCTTGATTTGTTCTCCGAGACTTTCGGTCGCATTACGGCCTTGCACGTAACGGGCAGGAGAACAGAAGACTGAGAGCATGCACCCACGGTAGTCCGGTACTGGGGGCTCACGGAAGTTCGGAATTGGACTAATCGGCTCAACAAACCACTGAAGCCCCAGACCATCAGGTCCAGGGCTTCAGTTTGGTGGCGGGTGAAGGATTCGAACCTTCGAAGCTTTCGCGACGGATTTACAGTCCGCTCCCATTGGCCGCTCGGGCAACCCGCCAATTTCGCCGGTAGGCGGCTGTCAGGATACAGACACTTGCTGCGCCGTGCACAACGCCATGGTTGGCTATGCCCAACGTCCGAATGTCACACGAAGGAGAACCCCGTGGCCGATAGCAGTTTCGACATCGTCAGCAAGGTTGATCGGCAGGAAATTGACAACGCTCTCAATCAAGCGGCAAAGGAGCTCTCTCAGCGCTTCGACTTCCGGAACACCGGCGCGCAGATCGAATGGAATGGTGAACTTGGCGTCGAGCTGACGGCCAACACCGAAGAGCGTGTCACTGCGGCCCTCGAGGTATTCCGAGACAAGCTCGTCAAGCGCAAGATCTCGCTCAAGGCACTCGAAGTCGATGAACCGAGGCTGTCGGGCAAGGAGAGCAAGATTTCGGCGAGGTTCCAGGCCGGCATCACTCAGGAACAAGCGAAGAAACTCGGCAAGATGATCCGAGACGACGGGCCAAAAGGCGTCAAGGTGCAGATCCAAGGCGACGAGCTGCGGGTGTCCTCGAAGTCACGCGACGACCTGCAGGCGGTTCAGCAGCAGCTGCGCGAAGCAGACCTAGATTTCGCCGTCCAGTTCGTCAACTACCGCTAGCGCTTACCGAGATGTCCGCTCAACTGGTGGTGGCAGCGGCGATAGTCGACGACCTGGACGCACCCACACAGTTGCTCGCCGCGAGGCGGTCGGCGCCGTCGAAGTACGCCGGGCTGTGGGAGTTCCCCGGCGGCAAGCGCCACGAGGGCGAGACCTTACCCGACTGCCTGCGCCGCGAGATGCAGGAGGAGCTGGCTGTCGAGGTGGAGGTCGGCCAGCCTGTGACGGTGGTCAAGCACGCCTATACCCACTTTCGTATCACGCTGCACGCCTACGAATGCCAGTTGCTGGCCGGCGAACCACAAGCCATTGGTGTGGCCGACTGGCGCTGGGCGACGCTGGAGGATCTGGCCGCGTATGCCTTTGCGGTGACCGATCAGAAGATCATTGCTGCGCTGAATCGCCAGTAGGAGGGGCTGGCCAGAAAACTGCTCAACTATGCCCGGTCCACTGGATGATAGAAACCGGCGAGCCAGGGTCCGGGAT
>DMNR01000228.1:0-923 GCA_003452655.1 Actinomycetota bacterium
ACCACAGCCAGGGCAGCGACCGCCGCCACTGTGCGTTGGAGCCTTCGCGCGTAGTCCATACGTGCCAGGGTATTGCGAATTGATCAAGGTGACTCTGGGATTAGCGCGAACGGCTCAACCGCCAGTTAGCTTCAGAAGACGGTTAGCTCCAGAAGACAGCGATGATGACGTTGAGAATCGCAAGTCCGCCGATTGCTGCCCAAACCCCGGTGGTGATGGATGGCTTCTTGCGGTTCGCGAGAATCAGTCCAATGATCACGAGTAGGAATAGCAGCTTGACGGCGATCTTCGCGTTGTCAGGTAGGCCGTACTCCTCCGGGTCCGACTTGTGCAGCGGGTAGCTAAGACCCACCAGCAGGATTCCCGTGACCAGCTGCGTCAAGGCGCCGTGGAACATCGCGTTATTGACTACTCGTGGGCTTGTCTTGATCTGGACCAGGAACCCACCGATTAGCGATGCGAGGCCGAGGAAGTGAAGGACGACAAGGATGTTAAAAACGAACGACATTGCGCCATCCTGTCATTCGCAAGGTTCCGGCCAGGACGTGGCCTCAGGCAGTCGAGACGACCATGAACGCCTCGGCAAGTCGACCTTGGTCGAGTCCCGCTTCTTGGGCGTTGACAGTCAGCCAGCCTTCGATGCGCTCAACAAGATCGTCCATATGTCCGGTCTGTGATTCGTGGGCTCGTAGCGCTGCAATCTTTGCGTCGAAGTAGTCGGTGACATCAACGAAGTGGTTTGGGGTTTTGGCTGACATGACCCAGACCTCGGGAACCGCCCAATCTTCGAGACCCTCGTCTTTTAACAGCGTTGGATGCGCGAACGGATTTCTGGCATCCGGATACACAGCCTGGATGGCGGCCTCACCAGCGGCAAGGTGGTCGGGATGCGAGGAATAGATCCGATCCCAATTGCGCTCCGG
>DMNR01000228.1:969-16541 GCA_003452655.1 Actinomycetota bacterium
GTGACCTCAATGCCTTGTGCTCGCCAGGAAGCCATGGTCGCGCCAGCGCCGAAGTCGACGTCATCAGGATGAGCGGTCACCACGAGCGCCCGCTGAACCTCAGAGTCCGCCAACATGTTCTGCTCCTGTCTCAAATCGGAAGCGTTGTGTCCGATAAGTCCGATTAGTTCAGATATCTACCTCAAATTTGTCCGAAACTGAGCATTTTGGACGTGAACTGAGGCTTCTTGCTCGCCATCGTAGGGTGCGTGCCTTCCCCCCAGAAATGGCGCACATCTCGGCCTGGCCGCAGGTTGTCTGCGGTTGTTGCCACATGTGTTGCTGTCCTTGTGCCATTCGCCGTTGCGGCAACCCCTGCGGTCACCGTCACTGTCGCCGCAGCCAGCATCGCTCCAGTCCCGCGTGACCGCGTGCTGCCAACGACGATGGATGTCCAGCAGCAGTACCAGGGTCAGAGCATCTGCAGCCCGCCGGCGAAGCCCGGGGTCACCAAGTTATCGGCCCTACTGACGGAGACCTATGGGCCAGACACGATGTACTCGTCTCGGGCTTGCAAGGACGACCCGACTTCCGAGCACACGGAAGGTCGGGCATTGGACTGGATGGTGAGTTTGCGGGTTCCCTCGCAACAAGCGAAAGCCGTCACCTTCCTTGACTGGCTGCTGGCCCCTGGTGCAGACGGAACCAAGGCCGCGATGGCTCGCCGCATGGGAATCATGTACATCGGCTGGAACAACCAGATCTGGCGTGGATACAACAATGTGGGTTGGGGCGAATTGAAGGGATGCTTCAGCAAGTCCAAGAAGTCCACGTCGTATGACACGTTCTGCCACCGCGATCACGTGCACTTCTCGCTGACGTGGGACGGGGCGGCCGCGGTGACCTCATTCTGGGATGGAACCGCTCAGGCGACCCCGCCATGTGCCACACCGAGCACTTCAGGCAAGAAGCCTGCGCTTCCGGCTGCTCGTCGGGCGGTGAATCTTCCCGATGAGACCAAAGTCTTCGACACGACAACAGGGACTGGTAACAAGAAGCGGGTGTGTCGACTCCAGGAACCGCGGTGGTCCCGCGATGCACCGCGAGTAGACGCGAAGATCGCGGCGAAGGGCGGTGTTCCGGCAAATGCCGTCAAAGCGTTGGTCCGTGTGACGGCTGTATCGCCGAATGCGCCAATGAAGCTCTTCGTGTGGGGAACTGGCCGAAAGAAGCCAGCAAAGCCTCAACTGGTCACGGTTCAGAACCAGGATTCCTCTGCCCTGGTCTGGGTGCGATTGGGTAAGAAGGGCTCGATCTCCGTCGCCACAAAGACTGGGGACACGGGTGTGCGCATCCATGCCGTGGGCTACGAGGTGCCCGCGTAGTACAGCCAAACGGAACATTCGATCCAACGTCAGGAAGGCTCGGCAGGCAGAATTCCGCCATGGCAACCTTCACGAGACAGGGCAGTGTGTCTCGTACGTTGCTTGCAGCGGTCGGTTCGCTAGCGATCGTGGGGGTGCTTGGCGCGTGCAGTTCTCAGCTGTCGAAAGATGCCGCCGTTGTACCCGCGCGCTCTGGCGGGGCGACGAAATCCCTTCCGATCTGTAGCGCTGAGGTCTTGAAGGATCCGCAGGCATATATCAACAAGGACACTGCCAATCGCGAGGACCTCAAGCAGGTCACGATTGCAGCATCGGGCCGACCATTGACCAGTGACACCTTTGCGATGGAGGCGATTGCCAAGGATTCGATGTTGCCCTGCAATCCGAACGTGACCCTGAACAACCTGGCGGCAGCGCCGCAGAACGTTCGCACGATCGACAAGGTCCTGGGCATCGCACAATGGAACAGCCTGATTCGGCGGGAGATTGTGGGCAAAGGCCCAGCGGGAGGCCCAGCACCCACTGGGTTCGAAAACTCCGATGCGTCCTACACGACCTTCCTGAACCTTGCTGCGCGTTACCCATACTTCTGTGCGGAGAAGGGCACATGGCCGAGCATCCAGGAGGCCTGCACTCGCGAGATCGCGACCGTATTTGCCCATGCCGCGCAGGAAACCGGCCAGATCCCGCCACCGTCGGGCGTTCAGCCGTGGCAGAGTTCGTTGTACTACGTTCGCGAACAGACGTGCTACCCCGACAAATGTGTGAAGTATGACGCCGGCAAGGAGGCGTTCAAGGCGCCTGCAGGTGCGCACTTCTACGGTCGTGGGATGAAGCAAGTGACCTACGTCTACAACTACGCTGGGGTTTCTGGGGCGCTGTTTGGCGACGTCAATGTCCTCGTCAAGAACCCGGACCTCGTCGCCGCGAATGCTGAATTGGTGCTCGGCTCAGGTTTGTGGTTCTACATGTCTCCGCAGCCGCCCAAGCCGTCGATGCATGCGACCGTTGTCGGCACGTACCGGCCCACGGCAGCAGCCGCGGGGATTAGCCCCGACGCAGACGGGTCGGTGAAGGACAAGTTCTCAGCCACCGTCAGCATCATCAACGGCGGTATCGAGTGCGGTTCCATCAGCGGCGAGCCGCTCATCAAGTCGCAGGCGCGCTATACGAACTTCATGGGTTTGCTCAAGCAGTTGAACGCGACACTGACGCCGATCGAGAAGTCCTATCACCCTGGAAGTACCTATTGCACCATCACCCAAGGGAATCCGTTCGCGGCCAACTTGGCTGCGTTGTCGTATCGGCCAAATTTCTACTACGACACCACTGCTGCCGGTTGCAAGGCGATTCCCTGGCAGACGAATGTGCCCCTCGTGATCGCCTCCCGCGGCATGTTGGCGGAGTGTCGCGAACTGTCGCCGGGTGCAGCCAGTAAGTCCTGACGGTTGTCGCGAAGCAGCCAACTAGGATCGACGGGTGGCTGATCCTCTACTCGATGATCTGAACGATCGTCAACGTGACGCAGTGCTGCATGAGGGCGGCCCACTCCTCGTAGTGGCGGGCGCAGGCTCGGGGAAGACCCGTGTCCTCACTCGCCGAATTGCGCACGTAGTCCGTGACCGCAAGGTGCCGCCGTACCAGATCATGGCGATCACCTTCACCAACAAAGCAGCCGCGGAAATGCGCGAGCGAGTTGTCGAGCTGGTGGGATCGCGGGCGGCGGCTATGCAGGTTTCGACGTTCCACTCGGCCTGTGTTCGGATCCTCCGGCGGGAGGCTCATCACCTGGATTTTCCGAGCGGCTTCAGTATTTACGATTCTGCGGATTCACAGCGACTGATCACCACGATCTCCCGAGACCTGGAGATCGACTCGAAGCGGCACACTGCAAGGAGTCTCGCCTCGGCAATCTCAAATCAGAAGAACGAACTCATCGATGCCGAATCATTCGCGGCGATTGCCAAGGGTCCCAACGACAAGGTCGTGGCCGAGGTTTACCTGCAGTACCAGCGGCGTCTCGCTCAGTCCGGTGCATTGGACTTCGACGACCTCATTGGGCACACGGTCGCGTTGTTACAAGGATTCCCGCAGGTCGCGCAGGAGTACCACGATCGATTCCGTCACGTGCTGGTCGACGAGTACCAAGACACCAACCATGCGCAGTACGTCTTGGTCCGCGAACTCGTTGGTGGGACGGATTCACCGGATATGGCGGAGTTGTCAGTCGTCGGTGATGCTGACCAGTCGATCTATGCGTTCCGTGGAGCCACCATTCGCAACATCGATGACTTCGAGACCGACTACCCGGACGCGGTGGTCGTCATGTTGGAGCAGAACTACCGGTCGACCCAGAACATCCTCTCCGCGGCGAATGCGGTGATCGCCCGGAACAAGGACCGTCGGGAGAAGCACCTGTGGACCGCATCGGGTGGTGGCGAGAAGATCATCGGCTACGTGGCCGACGATGAGAATGACGAGGCTGCCTTCGTTGCGAATGAGATTTCCAGGCTGGTCGAGTCCGGGCATTACAACGCCTCCGATATCGCAGTCTTCTATCGCACCAATGCGCAGTCGCGGGCCGTGGAAGAAGTCTTCATTCGCCTGGCACTTCCGTACCGCGTCGTCGGCGGAGTGCGCTTCTACGAACGAAAAGAAGTCCGCGACATCGTTTCGTATTTGCGAGCGCTGGTGAATCCACACGATGACGTTGCGTTCCGGCGGATCATCAACACGCCTCGCCGCGGGATCGGCGACACAGCGCAGGCGGGAGTCGATGCACTCGCCAAACGTGAGCGGATCTCATTTGCCGAGGCTCTGCGGCGGATTGATGAAACGGCTGGGCTTGCCGCCCGATCGCTGAAGTCGATACGCGAGTTCGTCGCGATGATGGATCATCTCCGCAGCGAATGGAAAGCGGGCCTCGGTGCTGCGGATCTCGTTCACGAAATCCTTGAACGCTCTGGTTACCTCGTCGGCCTCAAGGACAGTCGGGACCCGCAAGACGAAGCACGGGTCGAGAACCTCGTCGAACTCGAAACGGTAGCTGCGGAGTTCGAGCGCGACTATCCGGACACAAGTTTGGAGGACTTCCTCGAACGGATCTCGTTGGTTGCAGACTCCGATGAAATCCCGGACTCTGATGGTGGCGTCGTCACACTCATGACATTGCACACCGCCAAGGGGTTGGAGTTTCCGGTCGTATTCCTGACCGGTTTGGAGGAGGGGGTGTTTCCCCACCAGCGCGCCACCGACCGGGACGAGATGGAGGAAGAACGTCGCCTGGCCTACGTCGGGATCACTCGAGCGCGTGAGCAGCTCTACGTGTCACGTTCGGTCGTGCGACGTCAGTGGGGTGCCCCCACTCACAGCCCGCCGAGTCGATTCCTTGATGAGCTGCCCTCAGAGTTGATCGACTGGCGACGCGACGAGTCGGAGGTGTTGGCTCGGCGGCGGTTCGCGCCCAGCGGGTCTGGTTCCGGTGCCTACGGCGACTCCGGTTCATATGGGGCGTCAAGCCGGCAGAGCGGTTACGACGATCCCGATGCATACCGTCGGACCCCGAGGCGGCCTGCGGCAGCGTTTGGTTCGTCGCCGGAACTGTCCAAGGCCGCCGCGAGTCCGCGAGCGAAGACTTCAGGTAGTCGCGAGATCCCCGATCTGGCTGCCGGAGACCGCGTCCTACACCCCAGATTTGGAATGGGGACGGTGGTGACAGTCACCGGCGAGGGCGACAAGAGCGAGGCAAGCGTCGACTTTGGTGGTGAGGGTGTGAAGCGGCTGTTGCTGCGCTATGCGCCCGTTGAGAAGCTCTGACAAATCACGATGTTCTCACTTTGAGTGATCGGCGATTACAGCGTAGATCACATCTGCATTTCTCCTAGTTTGATCCTTTAGTCCGATTTCTTCACCTGCAAACCAGTCACTCGCCGCCAATTCCTGGGATAGAAACGGTGTGAACCAACTGGGGGAAAGGTGAGTTCATGGCGGGGATGAGCCATGCTCGTTTTGTGCGGGCAGAGCATGCCGCAGTTGCTGTCGGGGTCGCGATTGTTGCGTCACTGGTGCCGCTGAGTTTGCTGTCAGGCGAGGCGCAGGCCGCTGGCTCCGTGAGCGCTGTGCCGAAGGATTCAGTTGCCGGGGGCCCGATCGAGGCCGCGCCGCAACTTCGGCGAGTTGAGGGGTCCTCCGAAGTGCCGGGTGAGGCGAAAAGCGATGCGCGACCAGAGGTGCCGCGCCGGATTGCCGCCGTCGCTGCGCCTCGTGAAGCAGTCGCGCCGCGTCAACTTGCTGAAGTTGCTTCAGAAGCTGGACCCAAAGCATTCGCCGAAGTCTCGTCGGCCCCTTCCAACTCCCAGGATCCTGCCGCTGGGCCCACTGATGCACCGCCGTCGCCTCCTGTCGACCTGTCCCACACTCCGTCGGGCTGGTACACCCCGGTTGCCCACTACTACTTCTCGGCGCGATTCGGAGTCGCCGGAAGTTGGTCGAGTGGTCATCACACGGGGCTTGACTTCGTGACCAAGCAAGGCGCTGCGATTCGCGCCGCCACGGACGGTGTTGTGGTTGCCGCCGATTGGGCAGGAGCCTACGGCCAGTTACTGCAAATCCAGATCGGTCCAAAGATGCAAATCTGGATGGCGCACCTTGATCAATTCAAGGTCAGCAAAGGTGATGTCGTGAAAGCTGGACAGGTGGTGGGTCTGGTCGGAATGACTGGAAACACGACCGGCCCGCACTGCCACTTTGAGGTTCGGGTTAAGGGAGCCGCCGTTGATCCGGAGCCCTACTTCTGGCCAGACGGCAACTCAGTAACGCGCATTCGCCGATAACTGTCGAGTGCATCGCGGGCGTCAGGTGTGTCCGCTAGTGAACCGGTGGGCCAGGCACGTATTCGTGTTTGTCGTTGACCTTGGTGTAGCCCTCGATGGGTTTCTCCCAGTAGGGCTTGACCCAGGCCGGCGGGGCGGCCGCAACGCCTGGAGTCGTGAAGAAGAAGGCGCTCGGGTCAGTCGGCAGGCGACGTGTGCGAACCTCGATGTGCAGGTGCGGTCCAGTGGCGTTGCCGGTGTCGCCGGCTAGTCCGATCACCTCGCCTTGCTTCACCTGTTGCCCCGGGGCAACTGCGACCACAGAGAGATGACAGAACCAGACCTCAACGTTGTCTGCTCGGACCAGGCGTACCAACTTGCCGTAGGCCGGGTGCGTGGACACCGACGCAATCCGACCGGTCACAACCGCTTGGATCGGCGTTCCGTTGTTGACCTCGAAGTCGATTCCAGAATGCGCGACGATCCAGTGGCCGCCCTTGGCGCCAAAGACTTCGTTAACTCTCGCCCCAGGCACTGGGACAATGACTGGAACTTCTGGTGCCGCCAGCGACTGGGTCAGTGGACCGGCCGGATCCAGAGCATCGGAGTTTGCCGCGGCCGCAACCATCGACACTGACAAGCCGGTGAAGCCAACGGCCAGCAGGGAGGTGGCAACAAGGCCAGTTGCGACGGCAACGCGGTGGCTTGTCTTGGGCAGTAGCCTGTTAACGGACGTCACTGATCAGGTGGGCCGCTCGGAGCTCTAATTCGCGGCGGGGGAGGCGACGGGTCGCGACGCGGCGCGTCCGCTTGCCTTGCGTTGTTGGGGTGCTCGGCGACCGGTGCTGCTGGAGATTGACGTGGCACCCTCTGCGAGCGTCGTTCCGTCGGTATCGAGGTGGGACAACGCCGTGCAGATCTCGTGGACTGCGCGCCCGTCAACGGGTAATGACATGTGTCCAACGCCGCGAATGAATACGTTGCGGGAGTTGAGGTCCGGATGAACGATTCGAGCATTTCGTTGCGGGACGATGATCTGATCGAGATCCGACCAGATAGCGATCATTCGAGTGCGGCACCCAGGTGCTGGTTGGTTAAGTTCCTCGACGAATTCGCTGTTTGGGCGCAGCTGGCGTGCGAGTGAATGGGGGAGGATGCGAGCGTAGGCCGAACCGGCGTGTGGTGACCCGAGGGTCACCAGGGTGTGAACGCGCGCGTCGCCGCCGAGGCACTGCACGTAATGACGAGCAATCACTCCACCCATCGAGTGTCCGATGATGTGGACTCGTTCGTAGCCGGTTTCGCGGCAGACGGACTCCACGAGCATCGCCAGTCGGCGTGACACCCGCCGGATATCGTCGGTCAGTGGCGAGTAGTTCAAAGAGATGACTCGGCCGAATCCGCGACGACTCAGGCTGCGCCGAAGCACCGTGAAGATTGAATGGTTGTCGATAACGCCGTGAACCATGATGATCGGCGTACCTGCTGCCTCCACGTCGCCGATGATGAGTCCGCGCTGAACAGGCGGCAGCCCTTCAAGGTTGTGGCGCAGGACTTCCTCGCGGGCCTTCTCTTCGACGAGCCCCATCGGGTACATCGCGATGTGGGTGGTCAACCAGGCAGCTTCGACAAACACGCCTTTGAGACCGGCTGGGTTGAAGATTGCCTTGCGGGCTTTGCGTCCAGAGACCCTCACTCGGGCTGCCTTGGCCCGGGCGCGCTTCACAGGTCCTTGTGGCAGCTCGGGCGATTCAGGCATGCCTGGAAAGGTAACTGACGAACCCGGGTTCTGTATGCCTTTAGACCTCGACTTTCGGCTACTTTTTTTCACAGCTACTCTTTGTAGAGGAGCAATCGAGACAATTCCTCTTAGTCGACTACCGTGCGTAACAATTTTCGTGGATCCCACCGGTTTGAAGGTGGAATCAGTTGCAGCACGTAGGCATAGAGCAGTGAAAGGAACCCATCATGGCTTCAGCCCCCATCAGAGTGTTGGTCGCCAAGCCCGGCCTCGACGGACACGATCGAGGAGCCAAGGTGGTTGCCCGCGCATTGCGCGATGCAGGTATCGAAGTGGTTTACACGGGGCTGCACCAGACGCCAGAGATGATCGTCGAGGCAGCGATCCAAGAGGATGTCGATGCGATTGGGATGTCTGTCTTGTCCGGGGCCCACATGACGCTGTTCGCCGCGGTCATCGAGTTACTCAAAGAGCGCGATGCGACCGACATCGTGGTGTTTGGTGGCGGGATCATTCCGGAAGACGACATCGCGCCGCTGACTGAACTTGGCGTCGCGAAGGTGTTCACGCCGGGCACCACCACGACCGAGATTGTCGAATGGGTTCGCGAGACCGTGGGGCCAGCTACCGCCGCGTAAGACCTCACCGTCTACCCTTCGATGAGCCCTTAACGGTTGTTAAGGGCATTCGAAAAGCACTTCACCGACCCACTGCGGCAGCCTGACCAGCCCGGCCAGCAGCTTGCGCAGTAGATGACTTTCTAGCGGAGTTGGCACGTGGATCTATACGAATACCAAGCCAAGGAACTATTCGCGGCACACGACGTACCCACCATTTTGGGTGAGGTTGTCACCGATGCGGCGGCGGCGAAAGCTGCGGCCGAACGCGTCGGAGCCCCTGTGGTCGTGAAGGCGCAGGTGAAGGCCGGTGGCCGCGGTAAGGCAGGTGGCGTGAAGTTCGCGCCAACCGCCGACGACGCTGGCGAGAAGGCCGGAGAAATCCTCGGCTTGAACATCAAGGACCACATCGTTGGGAAGGTGCTTGTCGTCGAGGCCGCTGACATCGAGTCCGAGTACTACGTGTCGTTCCTGCTCGACCGCACTAATCGTTGCTTCCTGGCAATGGCCAGCGTCGAGGGCGGCATGGAGATCGAAGAGGTCGCCGAGACGAAGCCTGAGGCTCTCGCGAAGGTGCTCATTGATCCGCTCGTCGGTGTTGATCTCGACAAGGCGAAGGAGATCGTCCTCGAGGCGAAGTTCCCGGCAGAACTCGTCGACAAGGTTGCCGACGTGCTTGTGAAGCTGTGGGAGACCTTTGTTTCTGAGGACGCCACGCTGGTTGAGGTCAACCCGCTGGTGCTTGATCCAAGTGGCAAGATCCTCGCCCTTGACGGCAAGGTCTCGCTCGACGAGAACGCTGACTTCCGTCACCCTGAGCACGCCGCGCTCGTTGATGATTCGGCAACGGATCCACTCGAGGTCAAGGCGAAGGAGAAGGGTCTCAACTACGTCAAGCTCTCAGGCGAGGTTGGCATCATCGGCAACGGCGCCGGGCTCGTAATGAGCACGCTCGATGTCGTCGCATACGCAGGCGAAGAGTTCGGCGGCGTCAAGCCCGCGAACTTCCTCGATATTGGTGGCGGTGCTTCAGCGCAGGTCATGGCTGATGGACTCGAGATCATCCTCGGGGACCCCGAGGTTAAATCGGTCTTCGTCAACGTCTTCGGCGGAATTACTTCCTGCGACGCGGTTGCGAATGGCATTGTGCAGGCGCTCGAAATGTTGTCGGCTGACGGAACTGTGATCACCAAGCCGCTGGTGTGCCGACTCGATGGCAACAACGCTGATGAAGGACGTCGAATCCTCGACGAGGCCGAACACGACGTTATTGAACTTGTCGACACGATGGACGACGCCGCTCGCCGGGTCGCCGAACTAGCTGCAGCTGCGTCTTAGGAGACCAAAGAACATGGCGATCTTTCTGAACGAAAACTCCCGCGTGCTCGTGCAGGGCATGACGGGTTCTGAAGGCATGAAGCACACCAACCGCATGATTGCCAGTGGCACGAACATCGTCGCTGGTGTCAACCCGCGCAAGGCGGGCGAATCGGTTGAGGTACAGGGGCAGTCGATCCCGGTCTACGGGACGGTTGTTGAGGCGATGGAAGCCACCGGCGCCGACGTGTCAGTGGTGTTCGTGCCGCCGGCCTTCACGAAGGCTGCGGTTGTCGAGGCAATCGAGGCAAGCATTCCGCTGTGCGTTGTGATCACCGAAGGCGTTCCGGTTCATGACACCGCGTACTTCTATGCGCTGGCCGCACAGAGCACGACAACTCGCATCATTGGTCCGAACTGCCCAGGTCTGATCAGTCCGGAGAAGTCGAACGCGGGAATCATCCCGGCGACGATCGCTAAAGCTGGCCGGATTGGGCTGGTGTCGAAGTCGGGCACCTTGACCTACCAGATGATGTACGAACTGCGCGATATCGGATTCTCGACCGCTGTGGGAATTGGTGGCGACCCGATCATCGGAACTACGCACATCGACTGCTTGCAGGCATTCGAGGACGACCCCGAAACTGATGCGATCGTGATGATCGGAGAGATCGGTGGAGACGCAGAAGAGCGCGCCGCTGCCTACATCAAGGAGCACATCACGAAGCCAGTCGTCGGCTACGTCGCTGGATTCACTGCGCCCGAAGGCAAGACCATGGGTCACGCAGGTGCCATCGTGTCCGGTTCCTCCGGTACCGCTGCGGCGAAGCAGGAAGCGCTCGAAGCAGTCGGCGTCAAGGTCGGCAAGACTCCGTCGGAAACCGCCCGCCTCATGCGTGAGGTCATCGAAGCGCTGTAGGTCCGCACCTCCCGCACACCCTGTTCGCAGATCCCCGCTGTGTTGCCCTTTTTGGCCCGAAAACAGGCCTCAAAAGGGCAACACGGTGGGGATCTGCGCGTTGGTGCGGCGCGGTTACGGCAGGCCGACGTGGCCCTTCTTCATCTTCCACAGGGAGTACTTCTCGAAGCCAACCTTCATTGCATGGTTCTGAGGGCCCGGCACGAGAACTCCGTGCTTGCGGGGCGGCAGCATCTTGTCGGCGAGAATCATCACGCCGTTGTTGCCGGCATCCATCACGCAGATTGCCTTGATGTCCGCGAACTCCTTGTGATCCTCCGGGACCTCACCGCGGATCTGGCTCGCGATGTTCTTTGCCGCCACATGCGCCATCTGCTCTGTTGGGAAGCCAGTCTTCGGAATCCCCACCGGCACCGCGGTTTGCCACGGAACGTCGACCGCCGCTGCGATGCCGACCGCGTAGATGTTCGCGTACTGCGGTGTCTGGTAGGTGTCCAGGACTTTGATGTAGCCCTTGTCATCGGCCAATCCCGTTGATTTCAAGAAGTCCTGGCCGACGAACGGCGGAATGATCATCGAATACTTGTAAGGCAATTCGGTGCCATCCGCGAGTTTCAGGTGGTCCTTGTCGACGTACTCCATCGTCGCGTTGGTGACTGCTTCGATCTTCTCCTTCTTAAGGAACATGCCCAACAACTGCTCGCCATGCGGCAGTCCGCCGATGCCGAAATGTCCGAGGAAGGGCTCACTCGTGACGTACGTTAACGGCGCCCGATCTTTGATCTTGTGCTTCTTGAGCTGATACGACATGTTGAAGAGGAACTCGTAGGCCGCGCCAAAACAACCAGCACTTTGAGTTGCGCCAACGACGACCGGGCCGGGGTTGTCGAGGAACTTCTTCCAGTTCTCACCGGCAAGGGTTGCGTCCTCCAGAGTCGTGATGGTGTTGGCGTAGCCATCGGGCCCAAGGCCAGGAATGATGTTGAAGTTGTTCCGATATCCGGTGGCGATCACAAGGTAGTCGTAAGCGTATGAAGCGTCACCGACCGCAACAGTTTGCGCAATCGGATCGATGCCGGTAGCGGCAGCATGGACAAACTCCACGCCATTCTTGTCAAACGTCGGCGCAAGTTTGAACGTGATGTCCTTCGCCTTGCGTTTCCCGAACGGGAGCCAAATGAGGCTCGGATTGAAGAGGAACCGGTCAGATGCGCCGATCACCGTCACGTCGACATCGTGTTCGAGTTCGTGCTTGATAGCGATAGCAGCCGTCAGGCCACCGAAGCTTCCCCCGAGTACAAGTACTTTCTTTGCCATTTCGATCAGATCCGTTCCGTTTCGTCGTAGCGCAGCTCTGTCTGACTCCACACTACGAGCGATACCCCCTAGGGTATATGGCCAAAGGTCCCGACCGTCCGCAGATCCCCACCGTGTTGCCCTTTTTGGCCCGAAATTCGGCCTGGAAAGGGCAACACGGTGGGGATCTGCGTGTTGGGCGATGAGGATCTCGGCGGTTTTCCCAGTCTGATTGGCGATCCCGTGTCACCCTTGTCCTCATGGCGTATCGGCGGGCGGAACAGCGTAAAGCTGCCCGCCGCGACGCAGGGAGCGGATCGCGCCCACCCACCAGGTCTCGATCAGGACCAGCGCCTGAAGGTGGGACCCGCCAAGCCTGGACCCGCGTCGCGCGCAGTCGCGCAGATGCCGTTGCTGACAGGCTGAGTGGGCCGATCGCCGGGGCATTCGCGGCCGGATGGAGCGCCGTCCTGACGCTCCTGATGGTCGGTTCTTTGATTGCTGTCGCCTGGGTTCTCGGCGCCGGAAGCGGATCTATCACAGATGCGATGAACGTTGCTGGAATCAGTTGGCTGGCCACACATTTGATCACCATCTCGGTTCCGGATGGGTCGATCTCTGCCCTTCCGATGGGTTTCGTCCTCATTCCGGGCTGGCTGTTATGGCGCGCAGGATCGTGGGCGGCTCGTCGCAGTGGTGCCTGCGTATGGCAGGACGTCAGGCCCATGGTCGGTATTGGTGCGGGGGTCTACGCAACCGTTGCGCTGCTCGTCGCAACGGCGACAGCCAATGAAGCAGCATCCGTGTCTCCCGTGGCCGCGATCATCGGCGCGGGTGCGTTCGCGCTCTTGGTCTTCGGCGGCGGAGCAACGCGTGAAGCGGGTCTGTGGCCAAGCATCGTAGATCGCTTCAGCCCCCACACCCGTTTGCGACTTCGGGCTGGCTTGGTGTCCTTCGGTGTGATCTTGACGGGAGCCGCCGTCGCGCTGGCAGTGTCCCTCGCCCTGCACTTCAGCACCGGCCTGACGATTCTGGAGACGCTTTCTCCCGGACTGGTGGGCAATGTCCTGCTGTTCATCCTTGGTCTTGCGTATTTGCCAAATGCACTGATTTGGTCGAGCTCGTTTGTTGTTGGTCCCGGATTTGCCGCCGGGCAGGACACCATCGTTTCGCCGTTCGCCGTCAACGCCGGAGCAGTTCCCGCGTTCCCCTTGCTCGGTGGAATTCCCGAAGCGGCAAGCAGTTGGATGCCGGTCTTACTGCTGGTCCCGCTGATTGCTGGTGGCTTGGGGATGGCGTTGATCAGTGGCAAGCGGCCGGTGCCGGTACTGACCAAGCAAGGGCAGCTCGAACGCCTATGGGTCTCGGGCATTGCTGCCCTCGTGATGTTCGGCGGATGCTGGTTGGCAGGTGGCGGTTTGGGTTCTGGCCGCATGGCGTACCTCGGGCCGAACGCCTTGTACTCTGCTCTGGCGACGTTTGCCCTGACTTACGTCGGTGGGATCCTGTGTGACCAATTGCGCCGGGTGCGTAATTGGTGGTCGAGCCGTCGGGCCCTCCGATCGGTGGACTTGCGCGAGCAGTCCAACGACATCCTGGATGTGGGTCGGCACATAGGATGAGCCGGTGAATTCACCGACGGCCGACGCGAAAGACGATGTGCGCGCGCGGCTCGTCGTGTTGATCTCCGGGAGTGGCACCAACCTCCAGGCACTCCTGGATGCAGCCGCTGACCCTGACTATCCGGCCACGATCGTTGCTGTTGGTGCAGACCGAACTGAGATCGCCGGGCTCGCACGCGCGGAAGATGCCGACGTTCCCACGTTTGTTGTTGATCCGTCGGTCTATGAACACCGCCAGCAGTGGGACGCGGATTTGGCGGTCGCAATTGCCGCGCACAATCCGGATTGGGTGATCAGTGCAGGGTTCATGCGAATTCTTGGACCGGCCGTACTGGCGCAGCATCCGAATCGAATTGTGAACACCCATCCCGCCTTGTTGCCCAGTTTTCCTGGTGCGCACGCAGTCGCTGATGCGTTGGCGTACGGCGTCACAGTGACCGGCTGCACCGTTCACCTCGTGGATGCGGGTGTAGATACCGGTCCGGTGCTGGCGCAACAACCTGTTCCGGTGGCGGCTGACGACACGCAGGACTCCTTGCACGAGCGGATCAAGTCCGTCGAACGCGAACTGCTCGTTGAGGTCGTGCGACGCCTTTGTAGTCATGATGTTGATGTAGTAGGTAGAGAGGTCGTAATTTCGTGAGTACCCGTCCAATCCGTCGAGCCCTGATTTCGGTGTACGACAAGACCGGTCTGGTTGAACTTGCCAGTGCCCTGGCCGCGGAGGGTGTCGAGATCGTCTCGACAGGATCCACCGCAGCGACGATCAGCAACGAGGGCATCGATGTCACTCAGGTTGCGGATCTGACTGAGTTTCCCGAGATGCTCGACGGGCGTGTGAAGACCTTGCATCCGCGCGTTCACGCCGGCATTCTCGCCGACACTCGGCTGCCGGACCACGTGGAACAGCTCGCGACGAGTGGTATCTCGCCGTTCGAACTCGTCGTGGTGAACCTCTACCCATTCAGCGAAACGGTTGCCAGTGGCGCGGATGAGGATCAGTGCGTCGAGCAGATCGACATCGGTGGACCCTCGATGGTCCGGGCGGCCGCCAAGAACCATCCTTCGGTTGCTGTTGTCGTTTCACCCGAGCGTTACGGCTCGGTGATTGAGGCCGTCAAGACTGGCGGATTCACCCTGGACCAGCGCAAGGCATTAGCCGCCGAGGCCTTCCGCCACACGGCAAGTTACGACGTGGCTGTTGCTTCCTGGATGGGTGCCGTTGTCGCTCCCGATGCCGACGGCGGCAAGTTCCCTGGCTGGGTCGCGGGAGTGTGGGAACGCGCAGCGACACTTCGATACGGAGAGAACCCGCACCAACCAGCGGCGCTGTACATCGCGACAGATACCGCGCCTGGAATCGCGCAGGCAGATCAACTGCACGGCAAAGAAATGTCATACAACAACTACGTCGATGCCGATGCTGCATACCGCGCTGCGTACGACTTCGCGGCACCTGCCGTGGCGATCATCAAGCACGCGAATCCGTGCGGGTTGGCGACTGGAGAAACCATCGCCGAGGCTCACCGGAAAGCGCACGAGACCGATCCGGTCTCGGCCTTCGGAGGTGTGATCGCCACCAATCGCGAAGTGACTGCGGACATGGCCAACCAGGTTGCCGAAGTCTTCACGGAGGTGATCGTTGCCCCGAGCTTCACCGCTGATGCCCTTGCGATCCTGCAACGAAAGCAGAACATTCGGATCCTGACTGCCGCACCTGTTGGGCAGGGACCAGCCGTGGAGTCTCGCCGAATCACTGGTGGACTTCTGATGCAGGCAACTGACCGCATCGATGCCCCCGGCGATGATGCCCAAACCTGGACGCTTGCCTGCGGTGAGGCGGCGAACCCCGAACAGCTAGCGGACCTTGAGTTTGCGTGGCGCG
>DMNR01000228.1:16693-19836 GCA_003452655.1 Actinomycetota bacterium
AGTGCGCGACTTGCTGTCGAAAGGGCTGGTGAAGACCGCGTGCGGGGCGCTGTGGCCGCATCCGATGCCTTCTTCCCATTCCCAGACGGCCTCGAAGTCCTCCTTGATGCGGGGATCCGGTTGATCGTGTCGCCCGGCGGTTCGGTCCGTGACGAAGAGGTGTTGGCCGTTGCCAAGGCTGCTGGCGCAACCATGTACTTCACCGGCACTCGTCACTTCTTCCACTAGTCGACTGGCCTTCGACTGCGTATGACCACAACCAGTCACCCCGGACTGAACAAGGCCGGACGTGCGACCGCGATGGTCGGCACGGTTGTGGTCAGTGCGTTGACGGTCCTGCAGTCACGAATCAACGGCGAACTCGGCCAGGAACTCGACGACGGAATCCTTGCCGCGTGGATTTCATTCGTGATCGGATTGATCGCGATTGTGGTCATCGTCGTCGCGAGTAAGCGCAACCGTGCGGCGGTTGGTGTGCTCCGCGATGCGGTTCGCAAGAAGCCGGGCCGCGGCCGACTGATCGCGCCCTGGCAGCTACTCGGTGGGCTCGGCGGCGCGACGTTCGTGGCTGCTCAGAGCACGACGGTTCAGTACCTCGGAGTTGCTGTCTTCACCGTCTCTGTGGTGGCTGCGCAGAACGCAAACTCGCTCGTGGTCGACCGCATCGGGCTTGGGCCCGCTGGGGTACAGGCGATCACCAGTCGACGAGTAATTGCGGCAATCATCGCAACGGGTGGTGTCGCGCTGGCGGTGTCGAGTCGAACCGCCGAGGGAGACTTCAACTTTGCGGCCTTGATCTTCGCGCTGATCGCCGGACTTCTGATCGCCATCCAGCAGGCACTTAACGGCCAGGTGTCGGCGACGTCGGGGTCCCCGTTTGTCGCGGGGCTGGGGAACTTCGTCGTGGGGTTCGTTGGCCTCTCGTTTGCTGTGCTGATCTACCAACTGGTTGCACCCCACCAGATCGGTCAGGTGCCCTCGCCCCTGGAGAACCCGTGGATCTACGTCGGGGGCTTCATCGGGGTGCTGTTCATCGTGGTGGCCGCATCGGTTGTCCATAGCCTCGGTGTGCTGCTCTTCGCGTTGCTGTCGATTGTTGGCCAAATGGGTGGAGCGCTGATTCTGGACATCGTGATAAGCGATCCAAACGAGCCGATCAATTTGCTGTTGGTGCTGGGAGTGGCAATCACCGGCGGTGCTGTTGCGCTAGCCGCGACCGCTACCCGTGCGACGAGGCCTGAAGACGTGACGCTTCCCAACGACTGACCCGTGGGCAGGGGTTACCTGCCATCGGAGATACTTGCGATCGTGACGGCGACGATTTTGGATGGCAAGGCAGTTGCGGCTGCGATTAAGGATGAGCTTCGGGCGAGAGTCGATGTGCTTCGTGCGGCGGGCATCGTCCCAGGTCTGGGCACTGTGCTCGTTGGGGATGATCCGGGCAGCCATTCCTACGTCGCGGGCAAACACCGTGACTGCGAACAGGTAGGTATCGAATCCATCAGAGTCGACCTGCCCGCGGATGCCTCGCAGGCGCGAGTCCTTGAGCAGGTTGAGCTACTCAATGCTGATGACTCTTGCACTGGATACATCGTGCAGCTGCCAATGCCGAAGGGCATCGATCAAGAGGTTGTCTTGGAGCGGATGGACCCGGGCAAGGATGCTGATGGATTGCATCCAGTGAATCTCGGCCGGCTCGTGCTTGGAGCTCCCGGCGCGCTGCCCTGCACACCACGCGGCATCGTCGAACTCCTGCGTCGCTACAACGTTGACCTCAACGGAGCTGAGGTGTGTGTGATTGGACGAGGAGTCACAGTCGGGCGACCGTTGGGGCTGTTGTTGACTCGGCGAAGCGAGAACTCGACGGTCACCTTGTGTCACACGGGAACTCGTGACCTTGCGTCTCATACCCGCAATGCCGACGTCGTCGTTGCCGCCGCTGGCGTGGCCGGGCTCCTGACGGCAGACATGGTGAAACCCGGAGCCGCTGTTCTCGACGTGGGAATCACGCGGACTGATGCCGGGCTCGTCGGGGATGTGGCACCGCAGGTGAGTGCCGTCGCCGGATTTGTTGCGCCGATGCCCGGCGGGGTTGGGCCGATGACTAGGGCGATGTTGTTGGCGAACGTCGTGGAGCGCGCCGAGCAGCTTCTCGAGTCCCGCTAGGAACCATCGCGGTGGGACTTGCGCCTTAGGCGCGACGCACCCATCGCGGATTGGTTCCATCGTGACGGCGAAAAAGCGTCACATCCCTGAGTGCCGTAAACGGCAAACCCTGAACCAAAGGTCTACCGTTGGGCGTGTGAGTGCAGTGAACGGTTCAAGCGCAGAAGACCATGGCGACTTCGCCGTGGCTGTGCCCGTTCCCGACGAGCTCCCAGAGAACGTCATTCCTCTTCGACCGCAGCCAGTGATTCCTACTGCGTCGCCGCAGTCGCCCCGGCTGGAAGAGGCAGATCCGACCAATCCCGCTCACACCCCTACGCCGATCTTCGGGCGGGCAGCCATCAACCTGCCCGAGTGGCCCACGGTCCTCGTGTTCGCCGCACTCGCGGTTTCACTCACAGTGGTGCTGGTGGACTCATTCCGCCGTGGTGCCCTGCTGTTCGGCATGTCGCTGGCGCTGGCTTTTTTCCTGCGCTTGGTGCTGACGGATCGGGAAGCCGGGATGCTCAAGGTTCGCTCGCGGGTAGTTGATCTGATCATCCTTGGACTCTTTGCCGCCAGCATCACCGGATTGGCATTTTCAGTCCCAGTACTTAGCTAGCGCAAGCTACCTAAGCTCAGCCTGTGTTCCTGCGGCTTTTCGCGATCGGATAACCTCGCATTGCCCGTTTGGCTGATCGGCTGTTGCCCGCAGGTGCAGCCTGACCGAAGCAGAAAGGTCACACTTCATGGCCCAATCGCCCGTCACCGTCACTGTCACAGGAGCAGCTGGTCAAATCGGCTACGCATTGCTCTTCCGGATCGCCTCCGGGCAGATGCTTGGGCCTAACGTTCCCGTTCGCCTCAGTCTGCTGGAGATCCCGCAGGGCGTGAAGGCTGCCGAGGGCGTTGCCATGGAACTCGATGATTGTGCGTTCCCGCTGTTGTCCGGAATCGAAATCTCGGACAACCCGACGGATGCATTCAAAGACGCCAAC
>DMNR01000228.1:19960-20772 GCA_003452655.1 Actinomycetota bacterium
CACATCGACGAGGTCAAGCACCTGACGATCTGGGGCAACCACTCGGCGACGCAGTACCCCGATATCTTCAACGCGCGGATCAACGGCGAGAGCGCAGCTGCGGTCATCGATGATGAGGTGTGGCTGGCCGATGATTTCATTCCAACCGTCGCCAAGCGTGGCGCCGCAATCATTGAGGCGCGAGGCCTGTCGTCAGCTGCCTCGGCCGCGAACGCTGCCATCGATCACGTGAACTCGTGGGTGGCTGGAACCCCAGAAGGGGATTGGACCTCAGCGGCAGTTGTTTCCGACGGGTCGTACGGCGTTCCCGAAGGGATCATCTCGTCGTTCCCATGTATTGCTCGTGATGGACAGTGGGAGATCGTCCAGGGTCTGGAGATCAACGACTTCTCGCGACCTCGGATCGAGGCATCCGTCGCCGAACTCGTTGAAGAGCGCGAAGCCGTCCGCGCGCTCGGCTTGCTGTAGTCACCCCAGCTGACCAAAAACACACTTTCATTTAGGCCGTACTTAAAGGAGTCCTGATGGCGAAGATCAAGGTCGAGAACCCGGTTGTTGAGCTCGATGGTGACGAGATGACGCGCATCATCTGGTCATTCATTCGTGAGCAACTAATCCTGCCGTACCTCGACATCGATCTGAAGTACTACGACCTGAGCGTCGAGAACCGCGACGCGACGGACGACCAGGTCACCATCGATTCGGCGAATGCGATCAAGCAGTACGGGGTCGGCGTTAAATGCGCGACTATCACCCCTGATGAAGCGAGGGTTGAGGAGTTCGGCCTCAAGGAGATGTGGAAGTCGCCCAAC
>DMNR01000228.1:20880-21087 GCA_003452655.1 Actinomycetota bacterium
CGTGATCTTCCGCGAGCCGATCATTATCAGCAACATTCCTCGGCTGGTGCCGGGCTGGACGAAGCCCATCGTGATCGGCCGTCATGCCTTCGGTGATCAGTACCGGTCAACGAACTTCGTCGTCCCAGGCGAGGGCACGCTCACGATGACATTCACGCCCAAGGATGGCTCAGCTCCGATGGAGTTCGACGTGTTCGACTTCCCCGG
>DMNR01000147.1 GCA_003452655.1 Actinomycetota bacterium
GAATCAAACTGTACGGTTCAGTGGGATCGAGGGCAAGATCCACCGATCCACGCTAATCCGCGTTCACTCCGTTCAGACTTCACTTCTGAACACTTCCTACGCACTCTGGCGTGTCGTACTGTCTTCCTTGGCGCGGCCATGGTTCACTTCCTACATGTTCGATCCTCAAGCGTCAGCCCAGACCGCCCTGGAAGAGGCAGCGGAAGTGGTTACAGCCGCCGGCCTTGTGACTCGCCTACGTACTGTGGTGGCCGAGGTTTGGCAGGCAAACCTAGCTCGTTACGAACCGGACGAACTCGGAGATGACGCACAGACCCTGGGCGGGACCTGCGCCAGGAACATCGCCAATCGCGTTGAGCGCCTTGTACGGGCGAACAGCGAGTTCGAGACTCAGCCTTGGGAGGTGTCTGGCCTCACAGTCGCGCGGCCCAGCGGCGCGCTGCGCCTGGAGTACTTCGGCAGGCATTTCCACATAATGAAGTCCCCCATGGTGCATGGGAGGAGCCCCAAGTGGGACGCATTCCCGCACTGGAACACTTCGAGCGACGTTCGCGAGGAGGCTGCCCGAGCAAACACCAGAGCGCTCAGCGGGTTCCGAACCGCAGCCCCGGGTCAGACGCCCCTAACTGGCTGGCCAGCCAGTTACGAGGCGGTGGCGCTTCCTCACTTCGTCTTCGTGTGGGCCGCAGAGCTCACTTCCCCCGCCACATCGGGCTGGCTTGGCGTGCCGTGCCTGGGCGAGCAGCCGTTCGTGGCGATCCGAGCACTTTGGTCCGATCCTGAGAACGGGGGCCCCTCCGGTATTCGTCGATCTTTGCCCACAGGCCCAAGTTTCGATGAACTCGACAGCGAGGTTCCTAACCTCAAGCTCAAGACACGGCCCGAGGGAGTGGGGGAGGTGTGAGCCAGCCCCGACAGACTTCTGCAGGCCGGTCGGACTTTGACGGAACACGCTTAACGGTCGCGCGTCGCCTCCGAGCCAAGTCCAAAGCTGATTTGGCCCGTGACCTTAAGGTGACTCCCAGCGCGATAGCTCAGTACGAGCGAGGCGCCCAACCCGCACCCTCTTTGCAGGCGCAAATCTGTCTCAAATTGGGGATGCCACGGGAGTTCTTCGGGTCTGGCGCACCGGTGGAAATCCTGCCAGCCTCGGGCGCCCACTTTCGCTCCCTTCGCGCGACTTCATCAAAGGCGCGCGAACAAGTACTTGCCTACGGCGAACTGTCCCTGGAACTTGTCGACCTGGTTGCAGACTACGTCGAACTCCCTTCCGTTGACCTTCCGCAACTTGAGTTGCCGGCAGAACTGACTCGCGAGGTCATCGAAGATGCCGCAGCGCAGGTAAGGGAGCACTGGAGGATAACCGCGGGGCCGCTGCCGTCTGTTGTCCAACTGCTTGAGACTCACGGCATTATCGTGCTTCGGCTTCCAGGCAGCGTCGACCCGCGTGTAGATGCGTTCTCCACATGGGCGAGAAATCGGCCCCTCGTGTTCCTTAACCCACGAAAAGACGATAAGGCTCGCAGCAGATTCGATGGCGCCCACGAATTGGCTCACCTGGTACTGCATCCAGACACCGAGCCGGGTTCGAAATTGATCGAACAAGAAGCGAACGTGTTCGCATCTGCTTTGTTGATGCCACGCGATGAGATTTTCGATCAGCTGCCGCGTCGTATCAACTGGCCCGCGCTGCACGAACTCAAGCGCCACTGGGGGGTTAGCCTTCGCGCACTCATCTACAGATCACACGCGCTCGGTCGAATCTCCGATGCGTCGTACCGGCGTGCCAACCAGCAGTTAGCACAATGGGGCCTACCAGAACCGGGCTCGCTCGGGCCTTCCGAATCGCCCCAACTCCTTGGCCGCGCCCGAGATCTCCTTACCGAAAATGGCTTCGACTTCGACTCTCTCTTGGTGGCGGGTCGATTGGCTGTTGAGGTCATAAACGAGGTCATCGCCGCGGGGACAGCAGACCGTCCCAAGCTCGAGCTCAATTGATTACGTTGGCCACGAGTCGAATCCAAGGCCGGGCGGCAATTAACGACCTGATCCAGCGACCTGGTCTTGACGGCTGGAGCTGGCGCCGCACCCGGAAGACTTGAATTCGCCGTGACGTTATCATCCGCACTTGATCCACACGAGCACGTCTAGGACAACGCGCGAGTCAGCAAGGGGCTCCCGGCCTGCCATGCGAGGAGCCAAAGCAGAAGAACACCAACGACCGCGCCAACGGCTGGCGCAACCCTCCGCGCGTACGGGGCGGGTTCCAACATGACGTAGACAACTACCCCGACAGCACCGCTGCCAACCGCAGCGAGCCACGTCGCCACCAACACTGGAGCGTTTAGGCTGCCAAGCCAGCCAGTCACGGCTACAACCAACACGGGTACAACCCACGCAATGGTGCTGCTGCGGCCGTGCCCCAGCCAGGACTTGATCCTAGGCTGGCCATCGCTTCCAGCCTTCTGACTCGGTTCGGCACTGGCCACGAGTTAAGCATGACAGTGACGCCCATTCTCCGGGCGGGCGCCGCGCCGCCTATCGACGATTCAGGTCTCGGTCGTTAGCATAGGCAGCAGGCAGAAGGGCGGAAGCCATGACTGAGCACCCAGGCGCAATTCCGATGGGCCGCGCACCGTCGGGCGGGCGATCAATCCTGCACGACGCGGTCGAGACACGAGCGGGTATCAGTTGCCCCCTCCATGCGGACGGAATCGTAACCAAGTCGGGCACGATCTACGAGTGCGACGAGGGCCACGGCCTGCTCGGCCCAAACGGTCCACAAGTCACTGGCCTTGGCTAGTTGGGGTGGGATGACAGCGCTAGCCAGTGGCACGGACCCGACCATGGGGACTGGCCCATCGATCGGCCGCTACTTCAGCATTGTCAGCATGATCCCCTCCGTTCTATTCACCCTCTGGCTGTACCTCCTGATCGCGGCCGGAGCGCTTACGGACGGACCGCAGGTGGCCAGAGCTGTCGAGAACAACCCCGTCTCACACCCCATTTACGCGGTGACGTCACTCTTCATTGCTCTCGCAATTGCCATAGTTTGCCACCCTCTTCAATTTATGATCGTTCAACTCATGGAAGGCTACTGGCCGAATACTCCCGTCTTTCGTCGCGCACGGAACCTAATGATCATGGGACATCTTCAACGGCTCCAGCGTGCCTACTCACGCAAGCGCAAAGCGGATTCCCGGCGCAAAGCTCTCCCAGTTCCAGACAGTGGCGACGTAAACCAGTACCTAGCGCCGAAACGGATAGGACAGAACTACTACTCGGCCCTAGAGATCATCGATACGCAGGCCGATTTGGAGGCTTGGGAGTTCGCGCGCTCATCATACCCATCAAATCGGACGGCGCTACTCCCAACCATGCTTGGGAATACGCTAAGGAAATATGAACTGACCGCAGGTGCGGCTTGTCACTTGCCCATCCTCAAATGGGCGACACACATCGGCATGGTTGCGGACCCAAATCATACTCGGTACGTTAACGACCAGCGCACGCAAGTAGATCTAGCGGTCCGCGTTTCCGCGTCGGCCTATCTTGCGGCAGTCGTAACCTTCGCCGCGCTCTGGCCAAAGGGGTGGGCGGCTCTTCTGTCACTAATTCCATACGCTGTCGGTCTCCTCTCGTATAAGGGTGCGGTTGTGGCAGCGAACAGTTACGGGGCGGCGCTCTGCGCTTGGACAGATCTCAATAGAGTGCGATTGTACGAGCAACTCGGACTACCGAGACCGGCATCCACCGATGACGAGCGCCGGCAGAATGACGCTCTGGAGGACCTCCTTCTCGGCAATGACACCTATACGGCCGAACTTCGAACAACCACGACTGAGTCTTGACATCAACTGTCACGGTCCGCGCTCTTCCCGAGGGCGTCCCGCACGCCCCGTAGGAATTTGCGGGGCTGTTCTCCCGGGCTGACACCTGGCTGGAGTGATGGGCGCCACTAACGGCTCGACCTGGTCGAGAGAATCAGATCTTGGTACGGAGCGACTCTAAGAACTGCTCGACCTTTGTCGAGCGGACATAATCGGCGGGCACAACTCGTTGTTCCAATCGGGCCGAAGCCCTCGTGGAGCGCAGGACGAACTCACGACGGGCCTTGGCCGAGACTACTCGCTTGTGCACCCTTCCTCGTCTTGGGCAAGCCTAGCCGTGGCACCAATGGGTTGAGCTGGCCAAAACTCTCCTGCGCGGAGTGTTGGCAACACCGGAATGTGGCCAGCACTCCGCGAAGCCATAAGCCGGCAAGCCGCACTCGGCAGCCAGCCGGGCGGTCCAGCATGCTCAGATCATCCGGCGGCCGGCG
>DMNR01000010.1 GCA_003452655.1 Actinomycetota bacterium
CGACAACGGCGGCACGCCAGAGGTTGTGGAACACGGAGTCAGCGGCCTGCTCTCCGCCACCGACGACGACGACGCGCTCGTCGAGAACCTAGCAGCATTGGCTGCCGACCCGACTCGCCGAGAGGAGCTGGGTCGACACGGACGTCAGCGAGTCGAACGGTGCTTCACGCTGCAGCGCCAAGCCGGTAGGGTGGCCGACTTCTATCGGCTGTTAGCGTTCGGGCCAGTGGCTCCTACAACGAACGCAAAGGATGGAGTGTCGTGAGCGACGGTTCGACGATCGATCTTCTCGAGCTGAGGAAGGCCCTGGACACCGACGGATACATGGTGATGCGTGGCGTTGTGCCCGCGCCATTGGCAGCCGAGTTCGCGGAGTTCTTGCTCGCCGAATACGAGCGTGCGGAGAAGTTCACCGGCGGCGGCACCTACAGTGGCCACCTGAACTGCTTCCCTGGCGAACGCTCGCGGTTCTTCTACGACGCGATCGAGCAGTACGGCATCGTCGATGCCATCGACGAACTGCGCCCGAACGTCTCCACCGAGGTGCGGGCCACGCTCAACTTCAACCTCCCCGGCAGCGTTGCCCAGCACTATCACATGGATGGGCTCTACCTCGAGGACTTCCTGGTGTGCAATATCGCCGTCGTCGACACCGACCTCGTCAACGGAGCGATCGACATGCTGCCGGGCACGCAGCAGCAGTTCTACAAGTTCTGGCAGTACGCCCTGCAGCGCAAGTACCGCCTCACCACGCGGCTGCCCATGAAGGCCGGCGATGTGCTGCTGCGGCGCTCGACGGTGTGGCATCGAGGGATGCCGAATCGTAGCGCCACGCCACGACCGATGATGTCGCTGACCTTCGGCGAGAAGAGCGCCCCCGTCGGCGACCCGTTCCTGGTGAACGACGGAAAGGTCGAGTTCACGCCGAACTGGTTCAACACCAGTCGCCTCGGTCGCCTGCGCGAGCGCACGTTCGTCTCCGTACCGTTCAGCTACTCGACGTATCGTTTCGTCACCTCGCTGCGTGGCAACAAGGGGTACGCCTCGTTCTGATTGGCTGCAGGTCTTCCTCCTGATTGAGGCCAGCGCTGCAAAGTTCTCTCGCCAAGTAGGTGTATGCGATGGCCGCGGTGGAAGGAGGTGCTGAACAGGTCGACGGCTCGACTCGCTCCAGTCATCGAGAACCTCACGCGGCGTCGGAACACGAGCCAGACCGGGGTCAACGGCGTGATGGCCGGGATAGCTTGAGTCAAAATCCGGAAGAAGGAACGACGAAGGGACACCCGAATGCGGATCTCAGTGTGCATACCGAGCGTACGCCCGGACACTCTCCCGATGGCCGTCGGCTCGATCATGGCGCAGGGCTTTCAAGACTGGGAGCTCGTCGTCGTGGGGCAAGGCGATCGCGGTGATGACCTGCAGGCTGCGGTCAAGCAAGCTGCCGCTGGCGATGCGCGCGTCCGTTACGTCCATGCCGCTGGTCGTGGCGCATGCCTCGCCCGCAACCTCGGAACCGGTTTGACGACCGGCGAGATCGTTGCCTTCATGGATGACGACTGCGAGGCCGCGCCGGATTGGCTTGATGAGCTCGACAAAGCTTTCGAGCCGAGTATTGATCTCGTCAGCGGTGCGGTCACGCTTGCGCCGAAGGCAAGTCGGCGCATTGCAGTCTGCCCGAGCCTCTCGCCTCGACTGCAGACGTTCAATCTTCCGGTCGACTCCCTGATACCCGATTCCTTCGTCGTCCTCGGCGCCAACATGGCTTTTCGGCGGCGGCTCCTCGAGCGCGTCGGCAGCTTCGACGAGTACATGGGGCCGGGTGCCATCTTTCAAGGTGGAGAGGAGCACGATTACATCGGCCGAGTGGTGATGGCCGGGGCAGTACTGCGGTGCACCCCCGCTCCATCCGTTCAGCACACGTACGGATATCGGTATGGCCTTCGCTCCGTCTACTCCTACAAGCGCGAACGAATCAGAGGCGACGCGGCGGTGATGGCCAAACGTGCGATGCTTAACGACCCGTCTGGAGGGAATTCAATCCGCAGCATCGTGCTGAGCTACGCGAAAAAGCAAGCCCGGACGGTGAGGCCGTGGCGCTTGCCCATCGCATCTGCTCGTATCGGAATCCTCTTGATCGGTTTTCGCGGCTGCCTCCGCGACTTTGTCCTTGCGATCGATTCGAGCAAGGGCAACCCCTCCGCCGTGCTCCACAAGCGCGCACAGTCCGAGGCGAAAGATCGAACTGGTGCAGCCGTCATCACCCGCGCCGACGCAAGCTGAGCCGCCTCGACACACCCCGCAGCAGCTCGAGCTCATCCGGCTCGAAGGCGCGAAGAAGAATGAGAACGCCCACATACGTCACTGCTCCGACGGCTATCGGCACCGGCAGCACCTCCTCGCGCAATGGCCACACCGCGGCCAACATTGCCACGGCGGCCGTCCCCGCCTTCGCGAACCGAACCAGCAGTCGACGAGTCAGAATCACCCGTCCGAGCAACGTCGCCATCGCGACCACCATGATGACTTCAGTGATCACCGTAGCCATCGCCCCGCCGATGGCGCCGTTGTCGAATCTGTTGCGGGTGAAGGGAACCAGAATCAAATCGAGCGGGATGGTGATCGCGGCCATGCAGAAGAGCAGTCCGTTGAAGAAGCGCGTTCGATCGATGGAGATGAGATAGTTCCCGAGCAAGATGTTGAGAAACTGCGCCCCCAGGGCAACGGTGAACACCACCAAGACCTGGCTGGCTGGACGGAAGGCTTCTCCGCCCTGCAGGACGACGACCTGTTCGGCGACCAGCGCAGCGCCCAAGCAGGTTGGAAATGCGATGAGGATGATCGATCGAATCGAGTTTCCGATCAGCATCGCCCCGGCATTTGGGTCCTCTTGGTGCAACCTTGCCATTCGCGGAAACGCAGTGATCATGAGAATGGACGGTATGAAGACAAGAGAGCCGACCAGCAAACCTGCCGAGTTGTAGTATCCGACCTCCGTCTTCGACGCGATGGATGCGATGATGAGGACGTCGATCTGGCTGTACACGACATATACCACGTCGGTGAACAGGTAGACGGAGCCCCGGCGGGACATGTCGATCATTCCTTCCCGAGTCCAACGAAATGGGCCCGACGCCAACTGGCGTGTTCTCATGAGCGCCATCGCGCCGACACACACGGAGACCGCGGCAGCGACACCGCTGAACGCCAGCACGCCGCCGCCCAGAAGCAGTACGGCACAGCCAACGACCACGATTCCGATCTTCGCCACGATGTCGAGCTTTGCCATGATGGCAAATCTGTCCACTGAGTTGAGCGCACTTCGCGAGAGTTCGGATTGCAGCGTGAACAAGGCCCCGACTGCCCCGATTGCCACCACCTGCAGGGTGGTGCGGTCGAAGAGCTTGAACGCGATGAACATGGCGGCAACTGCGACCACGGAGAACGCGACGGATCGTGCAGCGAACGCGTTCGCAACGGTGCTGCGACCTCGCACCCTGTCGCGAGCCAAGTCGACCGATACGAGTGTGTTGCCCCCAAGACCTGCGATCACGATTGCCACTGCCCACAGCGCGGCTGCGGTGCCCAAGACTCCGTAGTCGTTCGTTCCGAGCACCCGTTGGGTGACGACGCTCAGAACGATCGCCATCGACCACGTGGCCATTTGCGTGCCGACGAGCAGTGCAAAGTTGCGCTTCAGCGAGCTTCGCTTGTCCGACTGCTCCTCCAATTCCGAGTGTGTCTCGTCATCGGCCTCGCTCATCCGGTGCTCCTACCGAGTTCCTCTGCTCTGAGGACGTGGCGAGGCGTCGGAAGCGGGCGCCTCACACCCGGCCACCGGCTACCGCCACGGTGCCCGACGAGCTCCTCGTCGGGCAAGGAGTTTCTGAGTGTCACCACAATCTGACGATACACGGCAGTTCGGTGGCGAGGGTATCCGCGATCATCGGCCCCGCTCGTTACCGCCGTGAACCGGATGACGTGTGGGTCGGCGACCTTGCGCCCCGTCGAGTGTGCCCGCAGCCGCGTGACCGTGGAGCCAGCCATCTGATCGATCCCTCTTTGTGTCAAGA
>DMNR01000257.1 GCA_003452655.1 Actinomycetota bacterium
ATCTCAATCCGCTTGTTCGTCGACGAGCTCTTCAAGAAGCGGCCCCCGAGATTGAAGGCAAACGCCGCAACTGCGCCAAGCGTGAACCCGAAGGTGAGTTTCAAAGCAGTGAATTGCCATGAAACATCGGTGCTTGGTTCAACACTTGACAGCGCTACCCATAGGAACGCGAGTGCGGCGACCACGAGCGCACCTCCGAAACTGAACGCCCATTTTGCTGATCCGTACTCACGCGCGGCTTGTTCACCATATTGACGTGCGAGGCGCGCAGAGGTTGCTTCCCCGGCCACCGCCTCCGTCTTGTCGCGGAGGTCTTCCATATATTTGAGCAACGCCTCGCCCTCGGTGCGGCTCGCAGAGGTTTGTTCGGTGAACGCGGACCGTTGGGCTTCGGATTCGGCCTCTGCATGTTCCACAACCGCTTTGAATTCCTGGTCTCGTTTAGTTTGACGAACACATTTGCAGCGGTGTCGGACATGTCGTAGAAGCCCAACAGTGTGCAGGAAAGACACAACTCTTCTTTGCGATNNGATTTCGACACCTTCGTCAGTGAACGCCACATCAACCCACCTCAGGCGCGAAGCGGCAACGAGGCTGATGGACGTTCTCGCGCGAAGTAGAATCAGCGAACGGAGGCGGACTGCATTGAATTCCGCGCCACCTGCAGCCGCCAAGCATCGGCGAATGCCGTCCGAATCCAACGCAGCCTTTTGGTACTTCTTCGCGACAAGAAGCAGCCTGCGGATTCCGCGCATCGTTTCAGCCACACCAGGAAAATCGCCCGGCTTGGCAAGCCCAACAAACTCCGCCAGCTTGTTTAGCGCGGCCAGTCTTCCTGACACACTCGAGACAGATACTCGCGGGATTGGCGCCCCATTTGAGTCGGTAACAAGTTCGCCAGCGGCGTCGAACGTCAGTGCATATTCGGTCAAATGTTGGGCGACCAAGTACGGGTCTAACGGCAGTGCTGCCACTCCTTCTCGGTCGCACCAGTCGCGCCACGCGCGAACGTGCGACCCGTAGGCCGCGAGTGTGCCTGACGACCAGGCACCTGCACGCAATGTGTCTAGGACACGTGCCCGGTTCACGCGACGACGGCGCTCATCTACCGGCAGGTCGGCGAACATCGTCTCGGCGATTGCGGGCGCCGGAACGAGATGCCCATTCTCATCCAGGTAGGCATCAAGTAGTGCAGCCACGCTGACCGCATCGCTTGCCACCGTGCGCGTGCTCGCGTCAGCTAGCGCCACTGCCGCCCCGCTTGAATCGCCAAGTACGGCGCTTAGTTCTTTGCTGACCGAGGTAGTTCGGCTTGGACCTTTACTAGCGATCCGCGATCGTCTAGCCATCTGAACTCCTTGCAAATAGGCACCTTTTCGCCGCCTCTCGGAGCAACAGTAAATTATTGTCCAGACAAATCAAACGTGGTGGAGGTGCGCTGTCGCGCCAGGGCTTGTACTTGGCGGTCGGCGGTGCAACTGAACCTGTGGGCGGCTGGAAGGAACTCCCCGCCTGCGACGATCGAACGCTCGGTCGGCTGTTGCGTTCCCAACCTGGCACCGCACCCCTGGTGACCGCCCGAGACCGTGCACTCTTGTTGGTGGGGTTCTACACAGCTCTGCGCCGATCAAACTTAGCGGCACTGCGATGGAACGACCTCACCGATCAAGGTGAAGACGGGATAGCAGTGAGAGTTCGACGTACGAAGACCGATCAGGAGGGTGTCGGGCGCACCCTCTGGGTTCCGCAAGCGGAACCTGGAAATTCCGCCTGTCCGGCGACTGCAGTTCGCGCCTACCGTGTCCGGCTGGAACAGCTACTTGGTCGGCCAGTCGCTGACGACGAACCGGTCTTCGCTGTCGTCTTGAAATCAGGTGTGCCATCGTGCCGGGACGAACGCCTTGTCGGCCTAGGCGGTGAAGCACTCAATGTGGTGGTACAAGAACTGACAACTCGCGCTGGTATCGCAACCCGAAGCCAGACTGGTCGACATCCATTTGGGGCACATTCCCTGCGGGCCGGCTTTGTGACCGAAGGCCTGCGGGACGACAAGTTGAGCGTCACCGAAGTTGCCGAAGTGACCGGACACAAGAGTATTGACGTGCTTGTGTCCTACCGCCGCGAAGTGAACTCCTCGAAGCGCAACGCGTCACGCAAACTGCTCGGCATGCTCAGCGGGTAGGACATGCGCTCAGATTCCCGGTCAAATCTGCTAAGCACTACTAGTCCGGCCGGGCTTACCACGCGGTCACGACTACTCGTGATCGGTAGCATCGGCTTCCATGAGCTCCTCAGTGTGCTACCAAGGCTTCTACAGCAAGGTCTTTGTAGATTCGGACTCCTTGGTCGTCGTCTACACCGATATCGCCACCGGTGGGGACCTTCCACCCATTCGAATCCCCGTAGCAGCGGTTGCTGCCATTCGCCTCTACGTGCCAACCGCTTTGAAGCTGGGACAACTACGACTCTTCGTCGGAGTGGTACCTGTGGCAACCGATCAGCTCAGCACTAACGCCGCCACTAGAGATCCGCTCACAGTCACCTTCGACAAGAAGGCGGTCGGGGACTTCACTGCGTTGGCAACATGGCTCGACCAATCGATCGCCTATAACCAGTCCGTCGGAACCGATCCAACCGGCGTCCCCGTAGACCTACCAAGTACTGAAGATACTGATACTGCCCGCAGCGAACTCGAAACGGTATCGACAAGACTGGCAGTCGAGAAGATCTTGGGACCCGGAGTGCGGGAGGACGTCCTTGCAGCTTGCGTTCATACCGGATCACTTTTCGGCTGGAAACAGTCCTTGCAGGCTTTTGCAAACGCTTTGACATCCGACGAGGTTGTGGAACTTTGGCTACCCGGAAGATTCGCAGGAGGGGCAGCGATCCTGGGCCTGACAACTTCACGAGTCCTGATCGTCCGCTCCGACCTTGACCGAACAAAGATCGACGCTGTACTGCGTACACCGCAGCTTCGCGCAGAGTGGATCGAGCGATGGAACACAGGCCTCATCAAAATCGCGGATCCTACGCGTGAGCTAAAGGTGAGCGGCTTGGACAAGGCTGGCGGCCGACTCTTCGCATCACACGTCATCGCGTCACCACGACCGGCGGCGGCCACTGAACATGGATCAAGTGAAAGGGACGGAACCGACCCATATACCGCGCTTGCCCGGCTTGGAGACCTACACGACGCGGGAGTACTCACCGATACTGAGTTTGAGGATGCCAAGTCAGTCCTACTTCGCAAGTTGTAGGGGAGGTTTTTCGCCGTTCCCGTGTGACGCGCTCGGTGCCGCACAGGGCCGTTGGCACCAGAACGAAACGGCCGGACTGTCCCCAGCATGGCACACAACCGCTACGTACCAACGCAGGTCGGCGACTGGCAAGCCCGAGACAACGCGATCGAAATGAGAGTGAAGGCCGCGGGTCTACGGCCCTCAACGACCACAGGCTACGAATTCGCTTGGCGACGGTGGCAAGAGCACTGCCGCAACTACGGCTACGAAGCCCTAGGTGCGCCCTTCGCCGCCTACGAAGACCTCCTCGTGGACATGTTCGAAGACCACGCGACATGGTCCACGGTCAACAATGCGCTCGCCGCGATCGCGCACGAACACCACAACGCCGGACTCGTGCCCGCGCACAAGAACCCATCAAACTTGACGGCATGGAAACAGCTGACCCGCGGCTACCGACGCAACATCTCCACCGTCAAGACATCAACACCGAAGGCCAAACCTCTGCTCCGCGACGATGTCTTCACCATGCTCACCGGTCGACTTCTCAACCGTCGTGGCAACGCAATCGCATGCGCGGGACTCGTCTCGCTTGAGACCGGAGCTACCGCGCCCGAACTGTTCGGGCTGCGCCTATCAGACCTCGTCGAAACAGACGGCACGATCGGATGGAACGGGCATGTGTGGGTCTGCGACCACACTCAACGCGTCTTGAACACTCCCCACCCATGCACATACTGCGCGCTGCGAGACCTCATCGATTCGCATCCGCGCACGACCGAAATGCTCTTCTTTGACGCACTGCAACCCAAGGCAAAGGAGCGATTCCTCGACGGAAGCCGCGAGGTTGGGATGCCGGTCTTCGGAACGCCGACCATCTACCAGTTGCCTGGACTCGCAGCAGAACGAAGAAGCCTGCGACCAGAAGGAGTGAACCAAACGCAGCTTGCTCGGCTACGCCTCGCAATAGCCGTTCGTGCAAGCGACCCCACGTACTACTCCCTCATTCGAGCACGCGCCTGGATGATCCTCTCCTGGCCCCGGGGACTGCGTATGGGTTCAGACCTGACCGACCTTAGGCGCAGCGATATCACCGTCACCGACACGCACATCACCCTCAAACTCCAGATCACGAAAGACGATGGCCGCGGGCGAAAGCACGTTGTTTGCCACTACCCACTCGTCACCAAGACCGGAGAACCCTCGGTCGCCGCCAACGCGATCCTCACATACCTGGCAGTTCGCGACCTCACTCATCCCCACGACGAACCGCTCATCGTCTCCACACGCACACGGGCGGTCATTCGTCCGAAGAACCGTGACCTCGCCCTAACTGCAGCGCGAGACATGCAACACCTCGCGACCGCGGTCGGCCTGGAACCGCTCTGGACAGCACACTCCACCGATCCGGGTACGCGACGCAAGCAGACCTCGACGGGTGGCG
>DMNR01000150.1 GCA_003452655.1 Actinomycetota bacterium
GGTGAAGGCGGCGGGTTTCTCAGACGCGATTCACGTCGGTGGCGGAGTATCCGCGTGGGTCAACCAGATCGATCCGAGTCAGCCGACCTACTAAGCCTTGACCCTGACCTGAGGTGTCGCCCAACTGCGATGCCTCAGGTCATCGAGGGTGCATGCGCTACAGATAGCCCTTCTTCAATAGATCGTTGAAGGTGAACCATCCAGGCACTGCCGGCAGCCAGAACGTAAAGACGCGGAACATCAGGACCGCCGAGAGTGCGATCCCTCCCTCGACTCCGACTCCGGCAAGTCCAGCCGTTAGTGCTGCTTCGACGGCGCCGAGACCACCGGGCGTCGGCGCAACTTGGCCAACCGTGGCGCCGACCAAGAACACCACGCAGATTGCTGCCCACTCGCCACCCCCGCCGAAGGCTCGCACGCACGCGACGAGGCAGAAGCAGTAGCCGATGTTCAGCACAATGAAGCCGGAGACCCCAAGGAACAGCTTGCTGGGAGTCTGGGCAAGGGTCAGCAGGCGTGGACCTACTTGGCTCAGGATCGGCCGGACGCGCCTCTCGGCCCAGTGGCGCGTAATCGGCAGGACAAAGAGCAGGACCAAGCCGACGATGAACGCGATACCGATGATGATCGCCCACCGCGGCGGGGAAATGTCTACCTCCTTCTGAGATCCAGCGATGACCCCGAATCCCAGCACCAGCAGGATGTGCATCCCGAATGCCATAACTTGCGAGACCCCGATGCTCGCTGCCGCAAGGGCGGGGTGGACACCGGATCGTTGGAGGTAGCGAATGTTGACACCGACTGAACCCAGCGTCGGGGGAGAAACCAGCGTCGCGAACGCCGCCGCCAACTGCACCTGAGTCGTGCGCCAGAAGTTCAACCGTTCCGGAACGAATCCCTCGACGGACATCGCTGCGCCAATGTAGGTCGCCGCGGAGAGAATGACCGCGAGTCCCGCCCAGCGCCAGTCTGCCTGCGAAATCAGCGTGGCGAGATCGATCTGGCCCAGCTGCAAGATGAGGACGTAGGCAGCCACCGTTCCGGCGACGACCGTGACAATTGTTCGGGGCCGAAGTCGTTCGACTTGGATTTCCTCGACAGCCCCCTCGGGCGTCAGTTCCTCAAGGGATTCGCGCAGAGTCACCAATATGTCCTTGCGCCGCTTGATGGCCTTGCGGGTCACCGGGGTAAGAGCAACTGGCTGCAGGACCGGAAGCGCCTTGCTGAGGGCGGGTGTCCCCATCACGCGGCGACCTGCGGCAAGCGCTCGGTCTGGGTCGGTGAGCATCGCAAGCGTGCACAAGAGTTCGGCCACATCGAGGCGTTCAGCAAGATCCCCGGCGCCGACCGATCCTTCCTCAGGATCGAGTAGCCAGATCCCGCCATTCGAATCGCGCAAGATGTGCTCGGCGTAGAGCGCTCGGTGTGAGATCCCCGAGTCGTGGAGTGCGCGCAGTGCTCGCCACGCGCCGTCAAGGTCGCGGTCGGTGAGCGTGCCACCAAGTTCAGAGAACGTCATTCCGTCGATCCGTGCGTAGGCCAGCGCTGCGGCGTCCGGGCCGACCGCAGCGACGGCCTCAAGACGTGGGACCGGTGCTCCGGCCGCCTGGGCCGCGTAGGACTGCAGAGCAGCATGTTCAAGTCGGCTGCGCATCGAGAATCCGGAGGTTCCCCCTTCGTCGCGAAGTCGCAACTGGCGCCACGCGCCGCGCAGCAATCCCGCACCTTCAAGATCGCGATCGAGGACGAGGACTTCCATCCGTTCCCCAACGCGGGTTGTTGCGGAATAGCGTCGGCCGCCGGCCGTTTCATGTGAGGCCCGAAGCACGGTAAGCGGGAACCCGGACTTCTCCAACGCCGACGCTACTTCGAGTCCGTTCGGCCGGGTTGTCGGCGTTCCGAGTGCGTATCGGGCGATGAGGCCCAACGCCCAACCGATAAGAGCGGACAACGTCAGGGCCGCGACGGTTATGCCACCAGCGACGATATTCGCCACGAACATCGCGATGACCAATCCGGCGCTGGCGATTGCCCACCGGGTCTTATCGACGAGTCGGGCGACGGTGATGAACGCGATGATGCCGCTGAGGATTGGGTTAAGCGGCATCACGGTTGTTGCGTCGGGACGGCCAGTCAGAGCGATGAGTAGCTGCGCGGATTCCACTTGTTGGATCCACCAGGCCAGCAGCCACACCACGGTCACAGTCAGCGCGAGGACAGCAACTGCTTCGATGAGTTGCCGTCCACGACGACGTACGAGTAGGTCGATCGCGGCCGCCACTGGCAAGGCGATCACTCCGAGTACGCCTACCAGGTTGGCGACGAAGACCAATGGCGCAGGAATGTTCGTCGAGGCCTGCGCGAGGTCGCGATCGAGTCCACTGGCGGTGCTGGAAGCGAAGAACGCCCCGCCCAAGACGATTGCGGCAGCGATCACAACGAGGGCGAATCTCATCAAATCAGCAGGTCGGCGCAGCCTTCGCGGGATCACGTCGCCTTCGATGACGAGTGTTGATTGACCGCTCACCGCGCGACCTTCGGCGCTCAGCGGTCCAGTCGCGTGGATCGGCAGACCATAATGCGCCGGGCCGTCGTTGTCTGCAGCAGCATCGTCGGTCGGCACTTGGTCGCTGGTCTCGTCGGGGAAGAGCGGTTCCTCCCATTTTCCGGCGCGCCCGCCGCGTGCAGGATCCACACCTCGGCCCTCCTCCGGGGGAGGCGGCGCGCTGCGATAATCCGACACGTTGTGGATCGTCCCAGATGAACGGCCCGAATGTCTGACGTGCATGGTTGTGTCCCCTATATGAAAGGTGCACCCCCACTCGTGAGTCCACCGCATCCCACCGTTGAACTCGACGAGTTTCAGCGGGCAGTGGTGGCTCATCGCCGCGGTCCGATGCTGGTGTTGGCTGGGCCGGGTACCGGCAAGACGACGACAATCGTTGAGGCAGTCGCCGCGCGAATGGCTGAATCGGCAGTTGCGGTGAGACCCGATTCATCGCGCCAAGGCGGGTCGGCGGTGGGTCAGCCTCCGGTGTTGATCCTGACCTTCGGCCGCGCTGCAGCCGATGAGCTTCGGGAAAGAATCGCAACGCGCATTGGTACTGGCGTGTTGCCCACAGTCGCGACATTCCACTCCTTCAGCTACGCGCTGCTTCGGGAATTTTGTTCGGCTGAGGTCTTCGCGACAACGCCTCGACTTATCGATGCGGCTGACCAGGATTCACGGTTGCGTGAGTTGCTGACGAATGCTGTGCGTGAAGGTCGGGTTCCGTGGCCTGTCGAGCTCGATGCAGCGATCGGTACGCAGGGGTTGGCAGAGCAGGTCCGTGAGCTCCTGACTCGTGCACAGCTATTGGGGTTTGATGAATTGGCGCTGCGCCAGGCCGCCGAGGAAGCCGGAATCGCTGCTTGGGCGGCATTGGCAGATTTCCTTGGTGAGTATCTTGACGTCCTCGACGCGTCGGGGGTCCTGGATTACTCAGAGTTGATCCATCGTGCGGTCGTTTTGGCGAGCGATCCAGGGATTTCCGACATCCTGCGCCGCCGATATCGCGCGATCTACGTCGACGAGTACCAGGACACAGACCCGGCGCAGGTTCAGCTGCTGCAGGCGCTGACCTCCGTTGACTCGACGCTCGTCGCGGTTGGTGACCCTGATCAGTCCATCTATGGATTCCGCGGTGCCGACGTGGGCGGAATTTTGCGCTTCCAGGAGGATTTTCCTACCGCATCAGGGGAGCGTCCTGAGGTTGTCGTGCTCCGCGAGACGCGCAGGTTCGGTGCGAACGTCGCGCAGGCAGCATCACGGATTATTCGGCGCGTAGGGCTCGGTAAGTTGCCCGCCCAGATTCAGCGCGAACACCGTTCCCCGATCTGTGTGAAGCGCGATCCGGGGTCCGTTGAGGTGATCACCTTCGATTCAGGGGCGGCGCAAGCGGTCGCAATCGCCGATCGGATTCGGCGAGCCAGGTTAACCGGCGAGGTCGCAGCCTGGTCCGAGATCGCTGTCATCGTTCGATCAGCCGTCACCGGGCTGCCGCTCATCGCCCAAGCCTTGGAGTCCGCGGGAGTTCCCATCGACGTTGTGGTTGATGAACTCCCACTGCGCGAGCACCGGGCCGTGAAGCCGTTACTCGAAGTGATTGGCGCTGCCGCAGATTCCAGCACTCTGACCACCGAGCGGACCAGATCGTTGTTGTTCTCGCCGATGATTGGCACTGACGGCATCACCTACCGGCGCCTTGCGCGGGCATTGCGGAACTTGTTGGCTGAGGCCGCACCGGGCGTCCCACCGAAATCCGACCAGGCGATGCGGACCGCCGTTGTTGATGACACTTTCTGGCATCAGGCGCAGTCCCGAATTCCCGGTGACCTGTTGTCGCCGGTGGCCAAGTTGCGGGCAGTCATCACCGCCGCGGCCGCGGCAATTGACAGCGGAGCAGAGGTTCAACGAGTGTTATGGGAGGCGTGGTCGGCGACTGATTGGAGTTCGCGCCTGGCCCGACTAGCTCGCGGTTCCGGCGTCGCGGCACGAGCGGCAAACAGTGATCTCGACAGCGTGTTGACACTGTTTCACGCAGCTTCACGGGCGGATGAGGTCTTTGGGATTGCACGTCCGGTTCACGCCTTTCTGCGCGATCTCGAATCCCAATCGATCAGCACGGCCGGACGAACCGGCAGCGGCTCACCAACTTCACGCGATGCGGTTTCGTTACTGACGGCACACCGCGCCAAGGGTTTGCAATGGCCCTATGTATTCATCATTGGAGTGCAGGAAGAGAGCTGGCCAGACCTGCGATCCCGTCCGTCGCTGTTGAATCCCGACCGGCTACACGCCGACGGTATTGGTGAACCTCCTCGGGTTAGCGAACTTCTTGATGCCGAACGTCGGTTGTTCTACGTGGCATGCACACGGGCGCAGGACTCGCTGGTCGTCACTGCCGTTGCGAGTGCCGGGCAGTCTGCTACCGGCGGCGAGCAACCTTCACGCTTTCTGGCGGAACTCTCCGGCGACGGGCGCGATGTCCAGACTTGCCACGAACCCGGTTATCAACTTGCCTCGTTGAACATGAGCTCAGTCGTCGCGTCTCTGCGGGGAACCCTCGAAGTGTCAGAGACCTCTGCGGCCCTCAAACAAGCGGCGGCGGCACGGCTCGCGCGCCTAGCCCACCAAGGGGTGGCTGCGGCCGATCCCGCGCAGTGGTGGGGAGTTGCGGACTGGACGCGCAACGACCGCGAGCTTCGTAGCAGCACTGAACCACTTCGAATGTCCGGCTCGAGCTGGAGCCAGCTAGACCGATGTTCCCTCGCGTGGTTCTTTCAACACGAAGCTCAGGCAACGACCCCAGGGAACGCCGCCACAGCATTTGGCTCGGTGGTTCACGAGCTCGCCGATGCGGTTACCCGCGGGAGCCTGCCTGCTGATCTTGAGGTCCTTACGAACCAACTCGCATCTGTTTGGCCAGTCCTGGGGTTTGAATCCGACTGGCAACAGGCGGATGAGTTCCGCGAGGCGCGTGAGGCGCTGCGGCGATTTCTCGATTGGAGTGATGCGCGAACCACCCAGCGCGTGGTCGGCAGTGAGCTGAGGTTCGACACCACAGTGGATGTTCCTGGCGGCGAGGTGCGTGTGACTGGGTCAGTCGATCGGTTGGAAGCCGATGAGGCGGGGCAGCTTCATATTTTCGATCTCAAAACTCAGCGCAAGCCGGAGACAGCGGCGAAGATTGAGACTCACCGACAGCTGGCCTTGTACCAACTCGTTGCAAGCGAGGGGGCATTCGACGAAGCTGTTACGGCAGACAGGTCCCAGCCCGCAGGAGAGGGTGTCGGGCAAGAATCCGTAGTCGCCGATGCGTCCCTCGTTCTTCTGAGGGTTGAAGACGGTTCAACCGGTCTGCCAAAGGTGCAACGACAGGCAGCCATAGATTCGGGGCAATTGAAGGCCGAGCTAGCCGCGACAGTTGAGGTCGTTCGCGATGAAGCGTTCGTTCCAACAAAGAACGAGTACTGCGATTTTTGTGATTTCCGGTCTGTCTGTCCGCTGCGTAAGGAATCAACGGAGGTGGGGCAATGACCTTCACCGTTGATCAGCTGAACCGAATTCTTGGATTTTCGATGTCCGATGAGCAGTTGGCAGCCGTCACGGCTGACCTCGACATCCCGCTGCTGGTGGTGGCGGGTGCGGGATCGGGGAAGACGACGGTCATGGCCGCCCGGGTGTTATGGGCAGTCGGGACGCAGCAGTGTGCGCCAGATGAGATCGTCGGTCTGACATTCACTAAGAAGGCTGCCGGGGAGCTTGGCAGTCGGATCAGGCAGCTCTTGGAGAAACTCTTCGACGATTACCCACCTGTCGGGTTTGACGGTGAGCCTGGAAGTCCACTGGTTTCGACCTACCACGCCTTTGCCCACCAATTTGTCGCAGAACACGGCCTGCGGATCGGGGTAGAACCGGGTGCGAGATTGTTGTCAGAGACGGAGTCATTGCAGGAGGCCTATCGAGTTGTAGTGAACACCGAATACCCGCTCACCGGAGTCGGACTCGCGCCCGTGAAGCTCGCTGAGGTAGTGGTCAAACTCGACCAGCAATTATCGGAGCACCTGGCGACGCC
>DMNR01000432.1 GCA_003452655.1 Actinomycetota bacterium
GAGGGGTCTCACAGTCGGATGGGTGTTGCGAACGGTGCGGGCCCCCCAGTGGCACCGTTGGAGACCTACCGAAGTTTTCCGGGACGCGCTGAACCTGCGAACGACTGCTGCTGTGAGGTGCCTCCGGCATGCGGCTGCACACGATGGGCACAAGCTGACGCGGCAGACTGCCTCATGAGCTTCAGTGATCGAACCGGCAACCGTCGACCACTCCCCCCGCGAGACAAGTACGAACTGGCACCACCAGCATTGCGTGCACTGCTGCTCGAGATGATGCAGAACCGCTGGGGTAACCGCCGGTCCTACAACGTCCTCTGCTCCATGGTGCAGCAGGCGCCGGATCCCAAGATCATTGGCGACAACACCGCCTACAAGGAGTTCGTGAGACTTGTCGAGTACATCGAGTGGTTCGAGGTGTTCGACCTCTTGGAGCTGCTCGGGAGAGGGGGGCTGCACGACGGCGAGATCAATCAGCGCTTCGCAAGTTGTGGGCTCGCCTATGAGATCGTGGAGGGCAAGATCGACCTGTTTGATCCCGAAGGTGACGCGCTTGGCATAGCAGCGATCGAAAACGAAGCAGAGGCGCTTCTGGACCACCGATTCGGTCCCGTTCGGGAGCGGTACAGCAAGGCGCTTGCGGCGCTCCACGGCCGGCCCGCTGATCTTGAGAAGGCGATCTCTGAGGCAGCCAACGCTTTGGAGGCCGTAGCCCGCATTCGCACCGGCAAGAAGGAATTCAGCGCTGCCATCGACACTGCGCTAGCAGGTCGCGAGAACTCGAACGCTCTGAGGTCCTCGCTGAAGGCACTGTACGGCTACGCGTGCGAGCTGCCTGGAGCGCGGCACGGTCGGCATGTCGAGTCGGACGTCACGATGGCCGAGGCCAGGTACGTTGTTCGCGCTGCTGCTATCGCCATTGCGTACATCATCGAAAGCGAGTGACGATCGACCGCTGAGACTCGCATCGCGTCTCGTCCAGCGTGTCCAACAAATGGGTGAGACCCCCGCTACGCCGCAGCAGCGCAGCCACAGACCCTGTCACACCCTCGGCGTACCTTTCGCTGCATGGACCGCATACGGATTGAACGCATCGAGGCGCGATACAGGGACGGATGGCCACGTGATCTGATGCATGTCCGCCGATCAGCTTTCAACCGAGGGCCTGGCCCGTACCCTCTTCGCCGGCAGGTCTGCTGGTACGTCCGTGCAGTCGTCGACCGACCTCACCGGAAACCGAAACTCGTCGGCTACGTAGTCGCCTACCCGCTGTACGACGACACCGCATCGTTTGACGAGATTGCCGTTCTCAAGGAGTATCAAGGTCATGGCGTCGCCAGCGCGCTCACCGCGAACACCGTCGACTGGCTCAAAGACAATGGCATCCAAGACATCAGCGGCCTGGCAATCCACCCGGCCATGAGCCACTTGTTCCGCCGCCACAACATCGGAGGTACGGGCGGACCGCCGACCCCACCGCTCAACACCGGGTAGTGAATTGCGAGTTCAAAGCGTGCGGCGAGAATGGACGTGTCGCGATTGCACTCCGACCCGCATAGGTCGACAGGCGTGCGCACTTGCACCGGTTGGACCTCGGGGCGAGCAGGCTGAGCGTGCGTGCTGGTCAAGTACTGTTCCAGGGTGTTCGCCCTGCAACTCGTCTCGACTGCGATCCTGATCGTCACTTTGGTGATCGTCGGCCGTCAGGTCGCCGAGGGTCGCCGAGCTGCCTACTCCACGGCGTATGCCGTCGTACGAGAGATCCTTCAGAGCCCGGAAACGCGGGCAGCCCGCCGACACGTGCTCACGCAACTCGACGACCCGAAGAAATTCGACGAATGGTCAACCGATGACAAGCAGATCGCGGAGATCGTCTGTCAGTCGTACGACGATGCAGCAATCATGTGCAGACGAGGGATGCTGCCGGCGGATGTGGTGGCGGATAGCTGGGGAGACTCTCTTCGAAGATCCTGGCCAATCGTGCTTCCGCTAGTCGTGGCGTACCGCGAGAAGCGTGAAGCCCCGGAACTCTGGGACGACTTCGAGTGGATGGCCGAACTGGCCGCTCTCTCGCCAGGCCCGTCGATGGGGCGATTGCAGCGTTGTCGCAACAAGGTCGGAGACTGGATCGGCGGTTCAGACCGCCCCCGGTAGAAGATGCCGGCGAGGGAACCAAAGGTCTTCGACCTCGGTGGCACAGAACTTTGACGATTGATGGCAGAACCATCGAAATCTCGAGTTGACATCTGTCCGGGCCGAAGTGTCGATTCAAGGGCCTGGAAACCTGCATCCCGATTCGCAACCGGGATCTCCGCTGTCAGGGCACTGAGGATACCTGCGTGACCCAGCGCCGAGCGCCGCCACAGGTCGGCGCCAGACACCTTCGTCGGCACAAGGGGACGGGTTGGTTATGTCGGCTGCGTCCACGACGAGGGCCTCGCTACTGTCATCGAGCAGTAAGCGGAGTTCTGCACCCGAGTCGGCGAGGATGCACACGGCAACTGGGCGCTCCCCCGCTAATTGCGACGACCTCCGAAGCGAGCCAGATCCGGTCCGGAGGAAGCAGAAGGGAGAGGGCCATCAAGCTGGGTGTGCTGTTCTGATCTGGCTGCCCACTTGGGCGGGTAGTGCTCAGGTGGGTTCCAGCGATCGTCGAGTTGTCCCAACGTTTGCGCAGATCCGGGGAACGTGAACGATTTGACGGTCTAACGGTCGCTTCGCTCAGCACCTTCGGAGACGACAGTCTCGACGAGGAGCCGATTCAAGATGCCTATCGCCTGACGGATGACGCCGTACTCGACGGCTGAGGCATCGCCGCCATGCTCGAGTCGGTTCCGCAGTCCTCGAGCGGTCCAAAGTACGTCGACCTCTGCCGAAGTCACGGAAATGTTTGCCTCCGCGATCGCTGCGAAAAACTTGGTCTTGAGCGGCGCGTTGTTCAGACCACTCACGGCCCCATCGAGCCGCTTCTGCTGCTCCGCTGACCAGCGTGCAAGTCCAGATGCACCACTCCGCACAGCTGTCCGCACAATCGCCAGTTCCTCCTTGGTGAACAACGGCTCCGCCGCCGCTCGGTTGGCATACGCCTCCATCGACCGAGAGAGAAAGGCCACGCGATCAAGGTCGGATTCGCTGTCGGCGGCGTTTTGCCAAGCAACGAAAGCCTTAGCGAGCCACAACTCCACCCTTCCGCGAAACTCTCGCTCTGCGTCGGACAACACAGTGGACATGTCGATCAACGGCGTTTCGGCCCTCGGATCCTTCAACACGCGAAACCAGCCCGCTGTCGATGTGAGTTCGCTCACAGCCACGCTTTCCGGTACCGCGATGCGCGACAGACTTGACCTGCGGTCATACGCCCGGAGTTGACCGGCGAGCACCGGGTACGAGAACGCTGACAACGCCCTCATCACACTCAGGCCGACGTTGATGTGCGCGAGGCCGCTCATCTCGGCGTCGTAGATCGTGCGTGCCTGGACGGAAGTCAGTACCCAGCTTTTCGAGTTTCGGAAGCTGTCCCCGAACGGCTCAGCAGGCACACGATCGTGGAACGGGTTCACTGACGTGATCGTCAGCCCAGCAACGTCGAGCGAGCCCTCCACTGCCACCCCGCCCGCCGCAACGCATACCAAGAACGGTCGCGTTGGGCCTGGCAACCACCCAAGATCCATTCCGGACTCCGACAACCCCGCTGTCCTCAACAATCCGTAAACGACTTCGCGCACGTCGGTTCCCTGGAAGACGGCGAGACCACCGGTCCTGGATTCTTGAAGATCAGCGTCGCCGGTTCTGAGACGCACCACGACGGTGTCGGCGTCAGCCAGCTCGACCCGGTCCACGATGCCCGTGAAGAGCCGATCTTCCACGCCACGGGACGAGATGGTCGAGATCGTTGCCCCGCCGGCGAACGAGACCCCATGCGTTCGCAGAGCCTCACTCTTAGCAACGACCTCTGCGCCCGGCGACTTCACTCCAGGGCCGATCCGCGTTTCCACTCGCTGGACGTCGGTCAGGTCTCCCAACCCAAGCCTCACGCGTGTGCGCCTCGCCACACGCCAACACTCCCACACCACGGTCCTGTATCTCGATACCCGTCGGGCCTGCGCCGGCACAGAAGGAGCGCGGCGCGGGATAGCGGCGGCAAGCAAAACCACGCGGGTGCGCCGAACCGTGCACCCGCGCTCCAAACCAATCGCAGTCGGCACTCTTGGGATTTCGCGACATCTATCGGTGTCCGCTCGTTCGCGCCAAGGTTCTTTGGATCGATGCCTGACGAGTACGGCGGAAGGTGGACTCGGAGTCCAGCACGCTGAGGGTTCGTGACAACGCCGAATCTGTTGGCCACCAGTGGGCGGGCTCTCGCGGCCGCTGACAGGCGGGGGCTGGCGGCCCCAGCTAATCGGATGGCCCCGTGAGTCACTTCACGGCAGGCGCTGTTTCGCTCCTTCGTGTATAGCAAGCCTGCGGGTCCTGGCGCGGGCAGACACTCCCGCACGGAACCCGGCGACGACACGACCGGCTGCTAGATCGTCTTCGGCATCGCGTTCGCAACCGGCCCGGGACGGACAGATGTAGTCGC
>DMNR01000459.1:0-6952 GCA_003452655.1 Actinomycetota bacterium
ATTCTGTGGTTCAGGGTTCAACCAGACACTCTGCGGGTAGTGATCCTTGAGCTGCGCAAGCCACTCAAGGCCGGACATGAACGCCCCACCATCTGGCGTACTCGGAGTTCGGTGCAACAGCTCGTAAGGAGCCATGTAGGCGTCCCCAACCATGATCAGTTTGTACTTGCTGTCACACTCGCGCATCACTTCGTTAACCCATTTCGGATCAGTGAAGCGATCGGTTTCATAGACCTGTCCGTACACGCAGTTGTGGAAGTAGTAGGTACGAAGCTCCTTGAAGTGCGTGGCCTTCTTGGCGGCACTGAACAACTGGGACATCAGCTGTGAATACGGGAACATCGAGCCACCGACATCGATCATCAGGATGACGTGGGTGTCGGGACGACTCGGCGGACGCACGACCACCTCGATCTCACCAGCATTTCGCGCTGTCTCGTCGATTGTTCGCTCGATATCCAACTCGTACTGCGCGCCTTCACGCACGAACGCCCGCAATCGCCGAAGCGCAACTTCAAGCTGCCGAATGTCCAACGTGATATCGCTGCGATAGGACTGGTAATTGCGGGCATCCGCCACGTGAATCGCAGAGCGTCCACCCCCGGAGCTTCCTGTGCTCAATCCGGACTGAGCCTTCCCCGCTTGACCGAACGGCGAGGTACCCCCGGTTCCAATCCAGTAATTCCCACCGTCGTGGCGTTCAGTCTGTTCTTCCATCCGCTCACGGAACTTCTCAAGCAGTTCCTCCAAGGAGGATTGGTTGAGGTGGTCCGGACCCTCAATCGGATCGTTGGGATCCCGCAATTGGTCAAGCCAGTCGCGAAGCTGTTCGGTCAATTCGGGCAGTTGCTCGGCGATGCCTGCGAACTCTGCGAGGAACGCACGGTCAAAGGCATCGAGGTGACCTTCGTGATGAATCAGGAGTGCGCGCGCCGCGAAATAGAAGCCGTCAATGGAGTTCCGGTGAGCGCCCTTAGCCAGCGCTTCGGCGAGCGCCACTGACTCCTGTGCACCGACGGGGACGCCATACGAACGCAGCCGGTAGACAAGCGGCAGGAACATTGGCGGCTTGGGAGCTTCAGCCGAGGTCGGCTGATCCTGCGGATCGCGAACGTCCATAAATACCTACATCCGCCGCCGGAAGCCGCCACCTGAGGTGGCGTCCAAGAACGCCGCAAGATCCTGCTCCTTCTTGAGCAAGGTACCGAGGAAAGGCAGGTCAGCGGATAAGCCGACCTCACTCATCTCAATCGCCTGAAGCATTGCAATCCAGTCCACAAGCTCACTTGTGCTCGGCTTCTTCCGCAGACGATCCATGCCGCGAATGGCATAAAAGACCTCGAGTGCCTGGTCGAGTAACCGTTGATTGACGTCGGGCTCGTGGACCTCCACAATGCGGCTCATGAGTGCGGGGTCCGGGAAGTCGATGAAGTGGAATACGCAACGACGCAGGAACGCATCCGGCAGTTCCTTCTCGGCATTACTGGTGATGATCACAATGGGGCGTTCCTGCGCCGCGACAACCTCACCGGTTTCCATCACCGTAAACCGCATTCGGTCTAACTCATGAAGGAGATCGTTGGGGAACTCCAAATCGGCCTTGTCGATCTCGTCGATCAAGAGCACGACGCGCTTGTCCGCTTTGAATGCCTTGCCGAGCGCGCCCATGTGGATGTATTCGCTGATGTCCCGGACATCGTGATCGCCGAATCGGCTGTCATAAAGGCGCTGGACAGTGTCGTAGTGGTACAGACCCTCTTGCGCCCGCGTGGTGCTCTTTACATGCCACGAGATCAATTCAGCGCCCTGGCTTTGGGCTACCGCCTCGGCAAGCAGGGTCTTGCCAGTTCCTGGCTCACCGCGAACCAGCAGCGGCTTTTGCAGGATTAGCGCGCAATTGACGGCAGCTTCCAGCGAGGGATTCGTGAGGTACGACTCCGTACCGGAGAATTCATTGCCCCGTGCAGATTCATTGTTCGTCACCACAGCAGCCTAAAGCGCCGACGTTGCGTGCCGTCAATTGCCCGTCGTGGACGTGGTCGAGGGTGATGGACTCGGACTGCGCGTCGGATACTGCACGGCCCGCCCGAAGTCCGTGTTGAAGAGGTCCACCACCTTCTTGACCGATGCGGTGTCAGTCATCAGTACCCCCAGCTCACGTTCGGTCTGAAGTGATTGATCGAGGAAGGGGTTCTCCGAACCCAGGAAGACAACCTGGTTTGAGGTTCCAGCATCGCCAATGATTGTCTTCGTATGGATGTACAGATATTCCGTCGAACTCCCTGCCAAGCGGGGGTTTGCGACGATGTCTGCTCCGGCCGCCCTCAGTTGTGCAGCAGCATCGTCGTTGATACCACCGATGTTGCCAATGATCCGGACCTTGACGCCCGCCTTGGCACGATCAAGCAGCGGCCCAAACATCATCGACGGATACGACAGGGCCTGAACGTAGACATCGAGTGATTGCTGAGCTCCACTGATCAACGCGTTCATTGCAGTGATCGAGTTGCCAGTTGGCTTCAGGCTGGGGTCACCCGGTGCCCACACCAGGTTCGGCCGGACCGAGGGCGGCCACACCTTGTAGGGGGGCCAGTCGGCATCGAATGTTGCCGCAATGTCGGCGACGTCGGCGGCATCTGTCACTAACGCAGCCATGCCACGCGTTCCGAGTTCATTCGGATTGCCATCGACTGGATCCGCAGCAAACTCAAAGTAGCTCGTATCAATATTGAAGTCGGCAACGAACGCCAGCGCATCCTTCGTTCCCGCATCGCGAATGTAGGTCTTCTCATGCGAGTAACTGAACTCCGGGCGACTCAACTGTGTGTCCAAACCCAGCTTGAGCAGCGTCTTGCGATTCGCCAAATTGTGGTTGTTGACCGGCTCACCGAATATCTGGCGCGACAACAAGATGCGAACCTTGGCGCCGCGAGCTTTCGCGCGCAACAAGGCATCGACTATGGGCTTGTACGTCGGATAGAACTCGTACATCACGATGTCGATTGACTGCTTGGCGCCATCAATGAAATCAGTCACCGGCTTGGGTCCGTCATCGGGCTCAATCGCGGCCAGCGTGATGGATGTATCAACTGACTTTGTTGGCAATGGTTGCGGCGAACCGGCCTGCTGCGAGCACCCCGACAGGGCCAAGCCGCCGACGATGGCGCCAACGCATACCAAGTGGAATCCGCCACGATCTCGCCGCAGTCGGGGGAGTAATCGCATTTTCTGTCCTTCCAGCGCCGTGAGGACAGACCTCAAGTCTCGCCTGGCCCCTCACCACCTGCGGAGCTTCGCCGAATTCTGACAGAGCGGCGCGGGTCGTGTCAGGTTCACGGGCCCAGCACATTTCGCGCTACGACTACGCGGACCGGCCTATTGTCTGAGGATGCAGTCCCAGACTCCATCCTCGCGCGCGACAACCAGCTTGGAGTTCGGCGAATCGTTATCCCGCCGAAACCTCCTCAAGGCTGCCACTGTCATTGGAGCAGTCTCCGCAGTCGGCTTGACAGCCTGCAGCAGTTCGTCAACACCATCGGCTTCTGCTTCACCGGTCCCGTCACCAACGACACCGAAGACCGTCAGCAACGCGGAAGAGGCCGGGCAACTCGTCTTGGAATACGCGAAGTACGGCGCGGCAATCGGGAGCTACGCAATCGCCGGAGCTTTGATCCACAACGCGACTGGGAACGTGATCGGGGCGGTGGCGTCAGACGTCTTGTTCGCGATTCAGAACCGAGTCAACCAATTCCTCGAGCAACAGGTCACCTCCGGTTCCTCTGAGTCATTCCCCTACGACCCCACAGCCCACGGCGAACGTCAGCTGACGTACTGGTACTTCGAAAACCGCACGAGGTTGAACTTGCCGGACGCCAAAGACATCACCTTGGTTACCAGCCTGGATCCATGCGCCATGTGCACGGGGACCGTGCTGGCAGCAGGGTTCAACGTTGGAGTCTTCGCGATCGATCCGTTTGCCGGCATCAACTTCAATAGCAGCGGAGCGTTCACAGATCTACCGGAACCACTGCGAGCTCAGGCGAAGCGGCGATTCGGCTATTACGGCACGCAAGGCGGACGGGCATACGTCGGTGGTCCAGACGTCGCGTTCAGTGGAACACTGGCGAACCAATCGACACTGGATGACTGCTACAACACCTATAAGGCAAGTGCCGACAACGTGCTCGCATCACGAAAAGACAGCGACACCGACCCGAGCCAGTTGCTGGATCCCGCGACGAACCCAGAGGCGTCTGCCATCATCAGCGCGTACCAAAAGGCCTGTCCAAGTGCCTTCACCATCAAGCTCAAGGACTACCGAAGGCCCACACCCGAATTGCAGGCGCTGCTCACGAAGCTGCGCGACTCGACGCCTGGCGCTACGTCCGCTGTCGCTTACATCGACCCATTCGGAAACGTGCTCTCGACCTTCGCTGACTCTTTGGCGCAGGACCCCGTCGCGACGGCGCTGCAAAACGTTATCCAGACATACTCACAGACGCGGTTCAATCTCACGAATTCGGCGAGTACCCACGACATTGCAGTGAAGTCTCTGACGAGCGCGAAATACGGCACCTTCGTATTCCTTAACGCGCCAAGCCCGCGAGTGGCGACGAGCTTCGCAGACCTCGGGGCGTTCGGATCAACGGTCGGCACAAAGGCACCCGTTCCAAGTCCCAGTCCAATGCAATTCTTCGACCCGCCGTTGCGGGGAACAGTCACCGAACTGCGCAAGGTGATCGCGGGAATGCCACCGCTGTACAGCCAACTCGTCGCCATCAATCCACAGCCTGTCAAACAGTGAGCTTCGAATCGCTCTCGCACCACGACACGTCAACGACAACCAGCAGGTCGGAGTCAAAATGAAGATCAACACAGAGCGTAAGAACAAGGTTCGCGGGGTAATCGCCGCGTTTGCCGTCCTAGGCCTCACGATGACCGCCTGCTCAAGCAACAGCTCGCAGTCGAGCCCACCCGCTCCCACCTCAACCGGCATTACTTCCGGCATCCTGCAATTCGGACTGGTTCAACCCAACTCCGGAACCCAGCCCGTGGTTGACTTTTTCAACTCGGCCAAGAAGTCACTGGACATCTCGATGTACGAATTCGACTCGACCTTCAGTGCATTGGTTGACCCCCTAAAGGCGGCAAGGCAGCGCGGCGTTGCAGTTCGGATCCTCATCTCGCCGACCCGTCTCAACCCGGACAACACCCCCCAGGTCAGTCCCCAGAATGCTGCAGATGTCCAAGCATTCAATGCGATGGGCTTCCAGGCGGAACTTGCGTCTCAGAAGGAGTTCGCGTGGTATCACCAGAAGTCCGTGGTCGCTGATGCCGGGCAGACCGATGCACGTGCCTTGATCGCTGACTTCAACTTCGCAAGTGACTACTTCGACCAGACACCGTCGCAATATGACGCCAATCAAGAGGGCACCCGCGGGATGGCTGTGATCGACAACGACAAGCAGGATGTGGCAACGATCGCTCGCACGTTCAATGAAGACTGGCCACCGCACAAGAAGTGGACCGGATCAGATCGACCTGATCTGGTTTGGGCCCCCAGCGGGCCGAAGTACAACCCGAAGGGAAATTCAATCCAGGTCTTCACCGACATGCTCAACAAAGCAACCTCCACGATCGACGCGTACGTGCAGGTCTTCAACTATGAAACAACGTCACTGATGCTCGAGCCGCTGTTGAACGCAACCAAGCGTGGTGTCAAGGTTCGCTTCATCACGAACAAGGGCGGCCTATCCAAAGCTGGACTCTTGCCGCAGCTGCAGGCTGCCGGAATCCAGATGGTGATGGCACCCCAGTCGATTGGTGACAGCTCCAAGTATCTGTACATCCATACGAAGTCCGTCATCGTTGATCAAGGCAAGTCTGACCAAGTGTTGTTTGTCGGGTCAGAGAATCCCTTCCTCAACGACTCGTTGAACTTGGAACGCGAGCTTGGAGTTCTTGTTCACGACGGTTCGGCGATAACGCAAGCCCTGGACGTCTTCAATCGCGACTTCAGCGTGAGCCAGCCGTACTCAAACTCTTAGCAGCCGACTTCGCCTAGGAGTTTGGAACCTCGATCGGGAGGCCGTGGAACCACAAGGCAACCTGTAGCCGGTCACGCAGGTGGACCTTCCGCAGGATCGAACCGATGTGGGTCTTCACTGTCGACTCATCGACGTTCAGGCAATCTGCGATTTCACTGTTGGTCATGCCTCGGCCGATAAGCGTGGCCACCTGCTCTTCCCGGCCGGTCAACGGTTTGCGAGCGACCCGTGGTGAGGACGCCGCTGCATTCGACGCCGATCCCACGGGTGAGTTGGCGCGGTCATCATCGAGCAGTGCCGAAAGGATCTTGGGGTCAATCCAGGAGCCACCATCAAGCACACTGAAGATCGCCGACTGGATTGTTCTGGTACTTCGTTCCGCCAGTAGTGCACCTCGGGCGCCATGACTCAGACACTTAGCAACACTGGCGCGATCGAATTGGTGAGTAACGATCACTACCGGAATTGCCCGAACGAGCTCTCTCATCCGAGGGTCATTCATGATCGCAGGACTGCTCGGACACTGCATCAAGACCGCACTCGCGCCCACGAGCCTCGCCTGCCAGACATCTTGGGGGGCGAACATGTGCAATTCGAATTCCGGCCGTTCAAGAACCGCGGATGTCAAGTGAACGCGGAGCTCCTGCTCCTGCGCACTGACTGCGATCTTCATTGCTACCTCACTGTGTCAGCCAAGTTGGTGATTGGCTATCGGATACGTAGCTACGTCATGCCCGCCTAGGGGCTGCGGAAACATCCCCGGGACCGGTGAACCCGTTCGCATCGATGCGAATCGCGCCGCAGCTGGCCTGCGAGACAACGGCCAACACCCAAACGGGTGACACTCACGAACTACTTCGCAGTCGTCGTTGCCTTGGGGTTCGTCGACGGCTTGACGACCTTCG
>DMNR01000459.1:7091-10442 GCA_003452655.1 Actinomycetota bacterium
CTTCGGCGGCTTGACGATCTTCGGTGGCTTGGGCAATGCGAACGTCGGCGGCCTGGTGGTCAAACTCGGAACGGTTGGCTTCGTTGCGACGGCCGGTGGTTTGGTCCCGGTTGCTGGCTTCCCACTCGGCTGCGTGGCTGGTTTCTTAGCGCCACCTGGTGTCGTGGTGCTTGGTGCAGGCGGGGTCCAACCTGGCGGTGGACCTGTGTAGATGTTGGGCTGCGAGCTGCCGCCAGTCGTCTTGGGCGCTTGCGGAGCGGGGTCGCCCCCACTCTGCTGTCCCGCCGGTGGCTGCTGACCGCCGGACGGTGGCGGGCTCGCCGCCTGCTTGTCTTCGGTCGGAGCAACGGACGTAACCGTTCCTTGCGGATCGCCACCGATGGGCGCAGGATTCTCGGCGGCCTCGCCCATTGGACTAGTCCGAACCTGAAGTTGCTCTCGCACCGCGTTGGACCCTGCGCTCGTTGTCGTGTCCACGGTTGAACTCATCGCGGACACAGACTGCAAGTCGGAGTTGGCGGCGGCGATTCCCCCGGCCCCCAGTACCACGAGTAGACCTGCGACACCCGCAACAACCGCGGTTGTGTTCATACTCTTGTGACGCGGCTTCGGCCAGCCGTCTCGCCCAAATTGCACGGGGTTCTGGTCCACTTTCGCGGCAACCAGTTCCTCTCCCACCGTGTCATCGCGCAGCCAGATCGGGGCTGCGAGCAGGGGCAAGGTAACCACTGCGACCGCCTTAACCGCGCGACTGCGTACCTTCGCGCAGTTCGGACATGCTTTGAGGTGCCGCACCACACGCTTGCGCGTTAACGCGGTCAGGACCCCACCCGTATCAGTGAGGGTTCCCGCGTCTCGGGAAAGGTCGTCACATTGCTCGTTTGACTTCAGCACCAGCAACGCGCCGACGGACTGTTCGAGTACTGATCTTGCCCGCGACATCCGCGCCCGCGCATTGTTGACGCTGACACCCAGAACCTTCGCCACGGCCGCAGCGTCAAGACCGTGGCGCAACGAAAGCTCCAAGACCTCCCGATCACCTGAACTCAATGCAGGCAGCGAACTCTCGACAAGCCAGCGCGCTTCTTGCGCATCGATGTCATCGCCGAAGTCCGCCGACGCCTCCGTCGCTGACGCGGCGACCTCGACCGCGACTGGTACCTCGTCGATGAGCGATTCGCGTCGCGAGTTGCGCTGCAGCCGACGACATTCATTGCGGCAAATCGCGTACAGCCACGCTGTCAGCTTGGCGGGTTCCCGCAACTGCCCACAGCGCTCGTAGGCAACCAAGATCGTGTCATGCACGACGTCAGCAGCCAATTGGCGGTCGCCCAGGAGCCCGGATGCGTACGTGTAGAGGCGGGGCGCATAGGAGTCATAGAGCTGTCCAAGCGCACCTGGATCGCGAGCAACGAGTTGTCCCACCAACTCCTGCGCATTACGCGACTGTCCCGCCGGACTGTCGAATTCCGCCGCAGTGCTCATCTTTCAAGGCTATTGGCCTTTGACCCCAAATCAAGATCGCTTACACGCGTTCGCAGTAGGCCACCACTGCCAGCGCTGCCCTGACTAGGCCGATCGGGCGAACAGCGCCACAAAGTGTTTGCGGGTCCGCAGTGCCAGCACTCATGCACACGTAGCCGGGGCAACCGCCACGTCGTCGCAAGGGAGAGAACAATGAACGCATCATCGCCAAAGAACCGTCGAGTGTCACCCATGAGCGCATTGGCGGTGATTTGCGCAGTTCCGCTGATTGCCGCACCCGTCGCTATTGCGACAGCACCGGCGGCGCATGCGAGCGTGAGCAGGATCAGTCTGACGAACCGAGTGCTTGAAGTGCACGCGAATAACAACGCCACCTCAATTCGCGTGCGTCACTCAGGTGCAAACACCGTGGTGACGGAAGTCGGCACGAACGGGACGTGGACCTACCCCACGGGGAGCGTGCAGCGGGTGGTCTTCAACGGTGGATCTGCAAATGATTCCTTTGACGCTGCTGGATTGAACTTGCCTGTCCTCGCCAAAGGGAACGGCGGCAATGATCAACTGATCGGCGGAAATGCACGTGACACCCTCGTTGGAGCAGCTGGAATCGACACCCTCTCGGGCGGAGCCGAAGACGACACCCTGGTCACAATCGACACCCGTACCGATGACACAGCCAACGGCGGACCCGGTCGCGATACGTATTGGCGAGACGCCGTCAACGGAAGCTACGACTCAGCCAGCGTCACTGCCGACGACTTCGACAACCGAGTCGCGGAGTTTGCTAACGGAGCAGATCGCACACTCAATGGCGACGACATCGCAGATCCCTCACTACCGGCAAACTGGTCATATGTGGCGCAGCCAAACCGACCGCTGTTTGCCACCAGAGGACCGAGTGGATCAGACGTCTTCCAAGGACCGATCAGTAACTGCAAGGTCGTGTCATCTCTTTCCGCCGTAGCTCACAACACCCGCAGCGGAAATGCATTCCCAATCCGTCGTGCAATGGCTGATTTTGGTGACGGAACCTTTGGAGTTCGCCTGAACGGGCGGTTCTACCGCGTTGATAACCAACTGGTCCGCAATTCCAACGGCGTCTGGGCTAGTGCCGGAGCCGGGGCAGAGAACTCAATGTGGGTGAGCATCGCCGAAAAGGCCATCGCTCTTCACGACGCTGTCGATCCGGGGTCGCCCTACCTGCGTCTGCAATCAACCTCACCGTCGGTGATCTTCGATGGATTCGGCAGCGAGTCGTTCGCATCACCGCTGATCCGCGGAGAATTCGCATCGTCGGCAGCCGACCTCGGCAACAAGCTGTTTGCGAAATGGAACAGCTACCAGAACGTGGTCATCACGCTCACCCCGCCAGTGAGCACCGTGAACGGAGTCCACGCGTACACCCTGTGGAATGTGAACCGTAATGCCGCTGGCACGGTAACCAGCCTGCAACTTCGCAACCCGTACGGAAACGCTGACGGCAGTGCAAACGGCTACTCCGATGCCAACGCGAACGACGCGATGGTGACGCTGACACCGGCACAGGTCTTCGCTGACAACGGAGGCCGAGTGAACTGGGGAACCGCAGGCTGACTCCGCGGCGCAGCCGGTTGACGGCGCACATCACCTGGGCATACTCCCGTCCCAGGTGATGTGCGCCTGCGGCGGTGACAATCTCTGAAATCGCGCAATGATCTAATGGCCCCCGTTATGAGCACCGATACCCAAACACGCCCAGCAGCCACGAAGTTCGCCTCAATCGGTACGAGCCAGTACCCCGTCATCCTCGCGGTCTTCTGCGGGCTGCTGTTGATCTCCAACATTGGGGCCACCAAGCTGATCGAGTTCGGCCCCATCATCACTGAC
>DMNR01000336.1 GCA_003452655.1 Actinomycetota bacterium
GAGCACTGTGTGCTCAGCCGTTTGCGGTCCCACATCACGTTGAAGTCACGACATGGACCATCGAGGAGACGACCTTGGGTTTGCCACTCTCCGCGGAAGGAGTACGGCACAAAGGGACGCGACAATTCATGGCAGCCATCCGGGCCGCTATCGAGCACCATGCCGTTGCCATCTAGCAGCACAATCGTGCGATCACAGCCAGGGAAGCGCGAAAAGGGAGAAGAGGTTCCTACTTCCGCCATGCTCAGTCGCCACAGAAAACCACCGCTCACCAGATCTTCATCGCTGCGGGAAATGGCAATTTCGTGGGTGATTCCCATCCCATTTTTCCACGGCATGCTCCGGTAATCGGCGGGAGTCAGGATCGTCAGCTTCATGCGCACCTCCGGTCAGGAATCTAGATCATGGGTTTGGATTGATATTAGTCATATTATATGAATAATATTGTCAAGGGTAGGTCATTCCGATATACATCGCCAGATCGAGCTGTTCCTCTGCAGACAGAGGGAATGCGGGCATCGGGGGTCGCGGTGTCAGAAAATACTCGGTCAATCCGGCCAGGCTGTAGCGTCCACCGGCACCCGTGAGTAGGCGTGGGACGACTCCTTTTTCGGATTGACCCGGCACATGACAACCCGCACAACCCCATTTGGCAAAAAGCTGGGCACCGCGAGCCTGGGCAGCGACTCTGTCTCTGTCTGGCAATTCCCGAACGCTCGCTGCTGCGGATGGTCCTTGGAGCGTCGGTTGAGCCGGCCGTGGTGCCGCTGCGATTCCGATCGTGCTGGCGGTTTCGCCATACGTGACGCGGAAGATAGAGCCAGTGTAGTCATCGCTGACATAGATGGCTCCGTCTGGTCCCTCGGCCACATCGACCGGCCTCCCGATCACATCTTGGTCCTGGTCACGCAGAAAGCCGGAGAGGAAGTCGCTCTGCTCAAGCTGTCCGGCGGCATTTTTCTTGAGCAACACGACTTTGTAGCCATCCCGGCTCTTGCGATTCCACGATCCATGCAGTGCGATCAAGATCGAGCCGCGATATTCGGTCGGGAGTCGTTCTCCGCGCACGAACGTCATGCCGAGCGGGGCATTGTGAGCGCGGAACTTGAACTCCGGTGGAATCGTCGCCGCGACCTCGGCTTCATGGCCCTTGCCGAAGTCGGGATCGCTGACGCGGTCGCCACTCGCGAAGGGCCAACCGTAGAAGCCACCTTGTACCACTCGGTTTAGCTCGCAAGGAGGGAAGTCATCGCCCAGCAGGTCACGGCCGTTGTCGGTCGCGTAGAGTTCGCCGGTCTTCGGGTGGAAGTCCAGCCCCACAGAGTTCCGTAGCCCGGTGGCAAATAGTTTCTCCCCGCTGCCGTCGGGACGATAGCGCAGGATGGCGGCGCGGCGACGATCTTCCTCGATGCAGACGTTGCAGCTCGATCCAACCGAGACGTACATCATGCCGTCGGGACCGAATCGTACGGTCCGGGTCCAGTGGTTTCCTCCTTCGGGAAGCCCGGTGACGACGCGCTCGATGGGGCCGCTGACCTGCCCGGTGCTGTGATCAAAGCGGACCCGACCCACCGCATCGGTTTCGGCGATGTACAGCCAGCCGTCGTGAAAATCCAGCCCATGAGGCTTCTTGAGCCCATCAAGGAGCGTGCGTGGAGCGGGTCGTGTCTCGCCAGGCCGACCCAGTCCGAGCAGCAGCACTTTTCCCGCCCGTGGCACGGAAGCAAGGAGCTCACCCGCCTGGGTGAAGCGCAGAAAGCGGACATTCCCTAGTCCCTCGGCGAATCGCGATACCGTGAACCCCTGGGGAACGTGCAGCCGAGCTGCGACGACATCCTGCGACGGTGCCTTCACGCCCCAGCCAAATCCGACGTGTAGCAGTGCGCCGGGGCTTAGCCCAGGCCCTAGCCGGATCGCCAGCGCGGCTCCCAGCAGTAGCGTTGCGAAAACTCCAGCCAACACGACCTTTTTCCGGCGGCTCATGCGCGGACCTTAGCATTGCTGCGCTGGGACCACGAAGGGACCATCTTTTGCGGCTCAGGTAAAACACCGACGGTTAGGACCAGACCTCGGCATCATCACATCCATGTTGTTTAACTTACGAAAAATTGTAACAATATAAAGGATTTCCGTCGGTGTAAGCAACTGCTTACCCATCCTGTTGGGGCGTGTGCGACGGAGACTTGGCGCGGCTTCGCGGACCACAGGAAGGGCACGGATGGGCGAGGTGATCAAAAAGATGAAGTCGGGGCGCTTCATCGGTTGGTATCTGCGCTTTGTCGATGCCGATGGCCAGCGCAAGCAGCGCGCCAGTCGGCAGCCGTCGTTCGCTGAGGCCCGCCGGATGCTCGTCGAGATCGAGGCGCGAATTGCCCGCGGTCGGGTGGGCATGCCCGAGCGGAATGAACCAGCGCACTGTACGATCGAGCGGCTTGTCGAGCGCTTCATCACCGAGTACGACTCGCCGCGCATCAAGGACCATGGCAAATGGGCGGCCAAGCTACGGATCACGCTCCGTCCGGTGCTCGAAGAGATTGGTGGCAAGAGGGTGGCCTCGTTCGATGCGAGCGACGCCGAGCGACTGCGTAATCGCTTGATCCGAGGCTATGCGGCGAACACGGCGCGGGCCCAACTGGCTGCGATCTCGGCGGTATTTGCGTGGGCGGTTCGGAAGCAGATCCACCACTCCAATCCTCTGGTCGAGGTGAAGCGCCCCAAGTCTAGTGCTCGGCTGGAGTTTTTGAGTCGCGACGAAGCCAGCAGGCTGATCGATGCCGCCGATGCTCTGGCTCAGCAGTCGGTGCGTCATGCGGTGCTGGCGATCGCCGTGAGATTGTCGCTATATGCCGGACTGCGCGCCGGAGAGGTGTTCGGTCTGCGCTGGCGGGATGTCGATCTTGATGCGAGGAGCCTGACGGTGGCCCGCAGCTACGGAGGCACCACCAAGAGCGGCAGGACGCGACCGGTTCCGATTGCCGATGAGTTGGGCGAGGCGCTGCGAGCCTGGCGAGCGCAGTGTCCAGCGACGACAGAGGGGGTGATCTGTCCGGTGATTGGTGACCGGGACGCGCTGTCCAAGTGGCATCCAGCGATGCGTCGACGGCCAGAGCTGACCGCCGTCTATCGAGCCGCAGGGCTGCGGGTTCCCGCCTCGCCGTGGCATGCCCTACGTCATACGTTCGCGTCGCTGTTTGTGCAGTCCGGCGGAAGCATCCTGACTCTTCAGCAGCTTTTGGGTCACGCCGACATCAAGTTGACGCTCGTTTACAGCCACCTCGGCGCAGAGTTTATTGCAACCGAAGTCCGTCGGCTGTCGCTGCGTCGTTAGCCCGTTTCCTAGTTAGCGCGAACTACATCACGGGGTACGTCGCGTCATGCTGATCGACAGCACCAGTGCTTCCTCTTCCTGTGCCTTCATGGCCAGGACGGAACGCTGTTCAGGGGTAGCGCTAGGCGAATGACTCGACTCGGTTAGGAGCGTGTGTCGGGCAGGCAGTACATGGCCGGGTAGCGACGGTTGTGGGAGGATTTGTACGTCTCCGCAGAGCGTGAACAGAGCGTGGTCTGTGCCTGACAGAATCAGCGGCTGGGGAGTTTTGGAAAGCGCAATCACG
>DMNR01000381.1 GCA_003452655.1 Actinomycetota bacterium
CCCTGCCTCAAGGCTGGCGAAGTCGTCTCGACTCGTCGGGGTGTTAACGGCCATGGCGGCGGATCTCCCGTCGTAGGTCTTCGGTGATTTCAGCAGCCAATGCTGAAACTCCTGGCGATTCGATTCGGCGAGGACCTTCGATGTTGACCTGCCATTGGCGCACGAACATGCCAGGTCGTGACGACATCAGCAGGACTCGTTGGCCGAGCCGAACTGCTTCGCGGACGTTGTGGGTCACGAAGATGACAGTGAGGTCAGCCTCTTGCCAGATGCGTCTGAGTTCCTCGTGAAGGACGTCTCTTGTGATTGCGTCGAGTGCTGCGAAGGGTTCGTCCATCAGCAGAATCCGCGCCCGTTGCGCCAGTGCGCGAGCAAGTGCCACGCGCTGGCGCATTCCGCCGGATAACTCATGGACGCGCTTGTCTGCCTGGCCCGACAGATGCACGAGATCCAACAGCCGGGCGATCTCAGGCTTCCATTCGGAGCGGGGCACTCCACCAAGGCGCAGCGCCAATTCGATGTTCTTCCCGGCCGTTAACCAGGGGAACAGTGCAGACTCTTGAAACATCAGAGCCGTCCGACCGCCGGGCACCTCGATGCTCCCGGAGGTAGGAGCTTCGAGGCCGGCAATCAGGTTCAACAAGGTCGACTTACCGCAACCGGAGGCACCAAGTAGGCAGATGAACTCGCCAACAGTGACCTTCAGGGACAGGTCCTGCAGTACTGGGGGTACACCAGCTGCGTCGTTGAAGACCTTCGTTACCCGTTCGAGTTCAACGGCAACGGGCCTGACGTCCGGTGGTAGATCCACGGTGACCGTTGGTCCCGGGGATGTGACCGTCTGATCACTCATGGTGCTACTGCTTCCCTAATCCTTGTGCCGAGACCGGGGCTTTCCCGGCGGCAGTCAAAATGCTGTTGAGGATAGTCAGATCGTAGATCCCATTGAGGTCCGCCGGTTTGGAGATGCCGACATCCACCGCGTGGTCGAGGTCGGTCTGCAGGGAACTTGCAATCGGATCGACTGTGATCGTGAGGTTGTCCCACGAACGAGCCAGGACGGTTTCGTCTAGTGCCTTACCCGTCAGGGTCTTGAGTGCAGCATTGACGTCAGCCTTTGCTTTGATGGGGTTGGCTTGCACCGTATTGAGGGTGTTGACGACGCCCTGTAGCAAGGCCTTGACTTTGTCGGGGCTGCTCTCAAGGAACTTCTGCGAGACGATCAAATGAGTCGTGACGAATTGTCCCTTGGGCCACAGGTCTTTCTCGTTGACGAGTACCTTGCCTCCGCCTTCTTGCACCAATCTGGACGCCCACGGTTCAGGCAGCCAGCCGCCGTCGACCTTTCCTTGCTTGAACAGGTCGAGAGTTTGAGCGTTATCTTGCGGGGCGACATAGACGTCCCCGCCGCCTTCCTTCGGCGCTGACAAGCCCTTCTGCTTTAGCCAGTACCGCAGCGCCACGTCTTGGGTGTTGCCCAGTTGGGGCGTCGCGAAGGTCTTCCCACGCAGACTGTCGGGCGAATCGGTGATGTCCGGCTTGACGACAAACTCGGCGCCACCAGAGGTCGCGCCAGCGACGATCTTGATCGCGCTACCGGCGCTCTGCGTCCACGCACTGATCGCTGGGTTTGGCCCAATGAACGTTGCGTCGATCGCCCCTGAGTTCACGGCTTCAATCGCTGCCGGTCCGGCGTTGAACGTCTGAGTCTCGAGCTTGGTGCTCCCAAGTGCTTGTTGGAGTTGGCCGTTCGAAACCCCCAACACGGGGAGGGCGTGGGTGAGGTTCGCGAAGTACCCGAGGCGAACGGTGGGCTCGGAGCTACCGGACCCGCTTGTGCCGCAGGCTGTGAGCGCGGTCGCACCCACAGCAAGGGCAGCAACCGCCGTCAGTACACGGCGAATGCCGCGACGCGGTCGGTCTAGGGTCTCTCGGTCATTGCTCACTTCAAATACCTTTCACATTAGTTTGGTAGGAAATGCGGGTTTAGTAAACCACACGAGTGATGCCCGAAGGCATCAACATCGAGTCATTCCGCCAACCAATGTGGATCCGTCTTGCTCGTCGACCAGGATGAACGCACCGGTCGTGCGCAGATCTGCGTAGTTATCGACGGCTACGTCGCCGGCGAGTCGGAGCTTGATAGTGCCTAAATCGTTGACCTCGAGGGCGCCGTTGAACGGGAGGTGCGTGAGGGATTCGAGGTCGAGTCGATCAGTGACGCTCTCGACGATTGCGCGAATCGTCTTGGGACCGAATCGAGCAAGTACCCGTTGTCCAGCCGTGATGGGCTGCTCATTGAGCACGCACACGGTCGCCGTGATCTCGTTCGTCATCAGCGGGCTCGACTCGGTGCTCGAGATCACGTCGCCACGATCCATGTCAATTTCGTCTGCCAGTAGCAGGGTGACTGATTGTGGCGAGAATGCCTCGTCAACGGGTGTGCCAAGCACCTCGATGCCGGTGACGGTGCTCTTGCTGCCGAGCGGGCTGACAACAATGTCGTCGCCAACTCGCACGACGCCGGAGGCGATCCGGCCGGAGAAGCCGCGGAAGTCGGGATACTTGGCCGTGCGCGGGCGGTTGACGTACTGCACGGGGAGCCGGAACGGCTCGTCCCGCGGGTCAGTTCCGACTGGGACGGTCTCGAGGTAGTCCAGCAGAGTTGGCCCGGTGTACCAAGGCATCGTGTCGGAAGCATCGACCACGTTGTCTCCGACGAGCGCTGACACGGGAATGACCGTCGTATCGACGAGCCCCAATGAGCTGGCGACATCGGTAAATGACGCACTCACCTCGTTGAACTTCTCCTGCGAGTAGTCGACGAGATCCATCTTGTTAACGACGACGGCGATGTGTCGCACTCCCAGTAGCGCGGCGATGGCCGCGTGGCGACGGGTCTGTTCCACGACTCCGTGGCGGACGTCGATGAGAATCAGTGCGAGTTCCGTCGTCGATGCACCCGTCACCATGTTGCGCGTGTACTGCACATGGCCCGGCGTATCGGCGAGGATGAAGGACCGTTTGGCCGTCGAGAAGTAGCGATACGCCACATCGATAGTGATGCCCTGCTCACGTTCGGCACGCAGCCCGTCAGTCAGGAGCGCAAGGTCGGCAGATTCCATGCCGCGTTCGTTGCTTACTCGTTCGATGGCGGCGAGTTGATCAGCGAGGACTGACTTGCTGTCGTGGAGCAAACGGCCAACAAGGGTTGACTTGCCATCGTCGACACTTCCTGCCGTCGCGAAGCGTAGGAGTTCGTGGGTCATTTAGAAGTAGCCCTCTCGCTTGCGGTCTTCCATAGCTGCCTCAGAGAGGCGGTCGTCGGCGCGCGTTGCGCCGCGTTCGGTAAGTCGGCTTGCTGCGACCTCCACGATCACGTCCGCAACAGTTGTCGCAGTTGATTCGACGGCACCTGTGCAGGACATGTCGCCGACGGTGCGATAGCGGACGACTTTGTTGACGACGGCCTCGCTGTCGTTGGGTCCGCCCCAGTCGCCGGCCGTCAACCACATGCCGTCGCGGGAGAAGACTTCGCGCTCGTGGCTGTAGTAAAGCCAGGGCAACTCGATCTCTTCACGTTCGATGTAGCGCCAGACGTCGAGTTCGGTCCAGTTCGAGAGGGGGAACACGCGTACATGTTCGCCCGGGCGGTGGCGGCCGTTGTAAACGTCCCACAGCTCGGGGCGTTGGCGACGCGGATCCCACTGACCGAAGCCGTCACGCAGGCTGAAGACGCGCTCTTTGGCGCGTGCCTTCTCTTCGTCGCGCCGTCCGCCGCCAAAGACCGCGTCGAACTTGTTGGCGACGATGGTCTCGAGTAGCGGGACGGTCTGCAGGGGATTTCGGGTGCCGTCCGGGCGCTCGCGCAGTCGACCGTCATCAATCCAGTCCTGGACATTCGCCACGACGAGGCGTACACCGAGTCGATCCACCGTCTCGTCCCGATACGTAATGACTTCCGGGAAGTTGTGGCCGGTATCAACGTGGAGCACGGGGAAGGGGACCGGTGACGGAGCGAACGCCTTGACCGCGAGGTGGAGCATGACGACGGAGTCTTTGCCGCCAGAGAACAGCAGCACGGGTCGGTCGAACTCCCCGATGACCTCGCGAAAGACATGAACTGCTTCGCTCTCAAGGACGTCGAGATGATCCAAGGTGTAGTCAGCAAAATCGCTCATGTGTGCAAACCGCATTCCGTCTTATTTGATCCCGACCAGCGACCGGCGCGCGGGTCTTCACCATCGGCTACTGGCCGAGTGCATGGTTCACAGCCGATCGAGGCATACCCGAGTTCGCGAAGTGGATTGAGCAATACTGCATTTGCTCGGGCGTACTCTTCGGCATCGCCTTGAGTCCACTGCGCCAGCGGGTTCAGCTTCACCTTGTCGCGCTTGAAGTCATACTCGATGACGCCGATGTCAGATCTGGTGGGGGCGTCCTCCCTGCGCATGCCTGAGACCCACCCTCGGTATCCGGCAAGTGCGCGGTTCAGTGGTTCAACCTTGCGCATGCTGCAGCAGAGGTTGGGATCGCGGTCGTGCAAGGCGCCGCCGTATTCCGCGTCTTGCTGCGCCACGCTCTGCAACGGAGTGATGTTGATGAGGTTGATCGGCCGAGTGGCGGCGAACGCATCACGGGTACCGATCGTTTCGGCAAAGTGATAGCCGGTGTCGATGAACACCACATTGATTCCGGGAACCACGTCGCTTGCCAGGTGGACCAGAACTTCGTCACCCATGCTGGAAAGGACCGCGAGCGAGTCGCCGAACGTCTGGGCCGCCCAGGCCAGTGCGATCCGGGCGACTTCCTCGTGTCCTGCGCCTTGTTCCTCGGCAACACCGATCGCCGCTCGTCCCACCGAAGCCAGTTCGCTGGCCGAAATGGTCTTGCTCATGATCACTCCTGAGAATGTGGCCGGTAGGCTAAACGACTGGCTTGACACGGTTGACGACGAACGCCCGGGTACACGAACGACAGTGCCAGGCACCCTTCGGTTCAGCCTGCGGCCAGAGGTCTTGGTCGCCGCAATAGGGGCAGTACTGGGCCGGGCTCATCGCAGTTGTGCCTCATCGGGGCGGGCAGTCCACGCGGCAAATGACTCGCCTTCGTGGCGTTCTGCAAGGTAGATCTCGGTGACCCGTTGGACGTAGTCAGGCATCTCGGTCGCCGTCACCTTGTGGGCGCGAAGCTTGCGGCCAAAGTCGGAGTCGGGCCCAAGTGAGCCGCCGAGGTGAACTTGGAAGCCCTCGACGGTTTCACCGTTCTCATTGTTGACAAGTGAGCCCTTGAAGCCGATGTCGGCAACTTGGAAGCGGGCACACGAGTTGGGGCAGCCGTTGAC
>DMNR01000166.1:0-1859 GCA_003452655.1 Actinomycetota bacterium
CGCGTGATCTACACGACCAACGCGATCGAGAGTCTGCACATGCGCCTCCGCAAAACCATCAAGTCCCGCAGCCACTTCCCGAGCGATGAGGCGGCGATCAAACTGCTCTCGCTCGCCCTGCAAAACCAGCACGGCCACACGACCCGCAGCGCGCACGCCTGGCGGGAGGCGATGAACCAATTTGCGATCATCAACGGGGACCGATTTACACGACGCGCCTCGTAACCTCACGCCTCTCACACAAAAGTCCTGACACGTCCGCCAACGAGCGGACTTAACGCCGACTCGCGCCCGAGCATTGTCCGGGGGGCCGTGAAGGTCGTGGCACGGCGGCCAGACCTCCAACAGAGCCGTTCGCTCTTGACAATGGCGGCGGTTTGACAGTACCGTCTTCGCGTCTGCAAGTCGAAATTGTGCTCCCCAAATTCGGAGACAAAATATGCCGCGCTCGGTCTCTGTCCCGCTTGTCGCGAGTTTGCTTCTTCTGATAGGTGGGTGCTCCGAGTCCTCGCCGCCTGAGCCAGTGGGACCTCGAACAGTCGTATCGTGTCCGAGCTGCGCTTTGGAGGAGCCCTCATACACCGAGTGGCAATCAATATTGACGGCGATCTCACACATCGATACGAGCAATCCGGAATGCGATGCCATTCATGAAGCTGCGATGATGGAGTCGTTCATGATCTTCTCCTTCGACGACTGGAATGAAGCGTACGCAGATCATCATTCGAGTGGATCATATGGTGATCAAACTCACATCAGTGACGTGAACATGGCGAACCCCCAAGAGCTGAGCTTCAGTATCATCCATGAGCTTGCTCACCATAACGGTGCGGCCGAAGAGATGGCGAACTATTACATGGACATGTGTTATGTGCAGTGAACTTTCCGTGCACAGTCTCTCCACATCCGACAGGTAGGCACAGATGAGTCGAGCGTCAATTGCCATGGCGTGTCTTGCGCTTGTCGCGACACACCCTGAGCGCGCCTCCGCACAATCTAGCTCTTGGGAGCTGGAGGTTCTGAACTTTGCAGACACGGCATGGGTTCACGGAGGGCGGATTCTGCTAGATTCTGCCGTGCAGCCGAACTCCATGTACGGCCATCCGGGCAAGACCAACGAGAAGAATGCGCATCACTCTTCGTCTTTCTTGACCAGCGCGCGTGCACTCCCGCGAGTCCGCATCACTGCCAGGCATGAGGCAGTCCGCTGTGACGCAAGCGGGCCAAGAAGTTGCAGGATCTTTGACGCCGAAGCGTTCTTGGCAATCTCGGAACCCGCGGCTATAGACGATGCGCTTGTTGTTGTTGTTGTGGATCACTACTTCAGTTCGGGCAACGCGAGACAACCTGTAGCTCGGACTAGCTATGCACTCACTCTCAAGAGAGGTCGCGCTGGTTGGACAGTCGTCTCTTCGCGGAAGGTGTCGGAGACGTAGCCTGCCAGGCTGCCGCTATCTCGCGTTCGGGCACCTTGCACTTCGCAGCATCCGAGTCGCAGCTGAGAGCGTCACGAACGAAGAGCTGCCGAGATCTGTCGACAGTGGATGGCGCACGCTGGCCGCCCCTCTCGCGAGCGATTTTGATCCAGACGCATTGCACTTCACGAACCTTGCTGTGAAGTGAGGAAATGGACGAAGGCTACGCGGTGCAGACTGTTGAAACCACCTCTGTGTCGGTCACGGACACAATTGATGCGTGAGTATCCGGCGACCCAAGGCAACCGACGCATGGGCGATGCTCTGGCCGTGGTGCCAGGGCTCGCTATCGTGCCGGGGCACGATGGCAAGCGCTGGATTCGCACCAAGCGGCCGATAAGCCAAGCGGGCTCGTGTATCCGCGATCATCCCAGCAATGTTGGT
>DMNR01000166.1:1934-2871 GCA_003452655.1 Actinomycetota bacterium
GCAATGTTGGAGGCACGCGCTACGCGCTTTCGAAACTCGAACAGACGCTGGGGACCATCTGCGCGTGCTACGCGCAGGTCTATCTTGACCACACGCTCATGATTGCCGGGATGCCGGCCGAGCCATTCGATGTCAATTCAAAGCCGGTCTCGCAGATCGAAGCCATTGAGTTCTACGAAGGTCCTTCGCAAACACCTGCGAAGTATTCACCCCTCAACTCCGGCTGCGGCGTCTACGTGATTCACGCGCGACGTTCCTGAGTACCGACTACCGAATCTCGAGCGCCGCCTGCGCCGCCGTCATCTCTGGTCCGCCAAAATCCACCACCGCGAACATCGTGTAGCGGCCCCTGGGCAACGTCGGCATCGCCACACGCATGCGCACCGTGGCCCCGGCTTTCACCACCACCGAGTCGGCCAGGAGCACACTGCAGACGAGTTCTTCGTCATCGCCGCGCACCTGCAGCTCACCGACAATCGCCGTGGCCCGCGTGCCGGTGTTCTTGTAGGTGACCTCGATCGAATCGCCCTTGAGCACCAGGTCACGCACTTCACCGTCGACGTCGTTTGCCGCCATCAGCGGCATGCCCGACCGCCCGACTGACGCGGAATCGGCCGACATCGCCCACACCTGAATCGGCGCCATCGCCATCGAGCCAAAGAGGCCAAGGGTGGCTGCCGTTCGCGACAGGAAATGTTGAATCGAGGTGGGCATGGCAGGCAGGGAAGGGGAAAAACTTCGATGTCCGCCCCCCTACCACGAAACATTGGTGCCAGAATGGTCGAGTCCGCTGCGGTCGACCAAACGTCACACCATCGGCACAAACATCACAGATCCGCAATCTCGTCTGTCACATTCCATCAAAATCCAAAACAGATTGGGAGTCGCGGCATCAGCCGCTACCCGCCACAACTGTAGCGCGCCTGCAACGTAGAGC
>DMNR01000463.1:0-920 GCA_003452655.1 Actinomycetota bacterium
CCGCCAAGAAGAGTTCATGCTCCGCGCGGTCCCCATCGACGACCACGACCCCCTCCAACACGGCCTCGGCTTCCAAGCCCGCCTCTGGGCCCAAGTCTCACTGCCCTACCGAAACCCCGGCGACGTACCGTTCTGGGAGAGGGCGAATGGAGCCTTGACGCTTTCGATGCAGCCGGCGCTGCTGAAGGACAAGACCGGAAAGACGGTTGTGGGCTACCCCTTCGGAGTGATCCCACGGCTGTTGCTGACTTGGATGGCAACCGAAGCGGTCCGCACCAAGGACCGCCAACTCTTCCTCGGACCCTCGCTGTCGAGCTTCCTCAAGCAACTCGGACTTGCGCGCCAAGGTGGCAAGCGAGGCGATCTCACCCGACTGCGCGACCAGGTCCAACGGTTGGCCGGCTCCCGGCTGACCGTCCTAGACGAGCGCGACCTCGACGGCCGCCGACACAGCAAAATGGAGTCCGTTCAGGTTGCGACCGGTTGGGAGCTGTGGCTGTCCCCGACCGACGAGCAGCAGACCTTGTGGCCGTCCTCTGTCACCTTGAGCACCGAGTTTTATCAGTCGATCCTGGCCGCCCCAATCCCCATCAACCTCGACCACCTCGCCGCCCTAAGGGCGCTACGAGGCTCCGGGCTGTCGATCGACATCTACACCTGGCTGGCCTGGCGCATGTTCAACCTCAAGAAGTCCACGCTGATCACCTGGCAACGCCTAGCCCAGCAGTTCGGCACCGACTACGCGCGAACCCGCGACTTCAAAGCCCAGTTCCTTAAACAACTCAGACCGGTCACGATCGTCTACCACCAAGCCAAGGTCCAAGTCTCTGGCAGTGGTCTCCTGTTGTCCCCCAGCCCCACACCAATCCCACCGAAGGACTAACCCGACTGTCGTGACCTACGAAATCCGTGTGTTACGG
>DMNR01000463.1:963-2642 GCA_003452655.1 Actinomycetota bacterium
GGGGAACCAATGAAGAAGACCTATTCGGTTATCGCCATGGCGGCCATTGCTCTTGGAAGTACTTCCATTGCTACCAACGCATCCGGGGCTGATGACCCTGCGACGCCGCGGAGCGTTGCTGACTACACCGCGCCTCGCTGGATCGGCAAAGCGGGCCCGACATCTGCACCACCGAGCGGTCAAGTGGCAACTTACAAGATGAACGTGGAAGCGGGGACGGCTGAGTACCTCGGTACCAAGCCAACCGGCGACACGGCGACGCGAGCGCTATCGAGGGACCGTTCAACCCCCCGAAAAGCGCGGGCAACTTCACTCTTCATCCCAGCCGAACTCCACTCGCGGCATACGGCTTCTCGGGGGTCGGAAACAAGTTCGGCCGCTGGACAGATAGAGGCTCCTTCACGAGCGGCAACTGGCGCGGATACGTAGGTTTTGCGGCGGGGACTAGATCTCCTATCGTTCCGCCCAACTCCATCGTGAAGTTCGACCGCTCAGCTACCGTCACGCTTGTAGCAATCACGGCGAAGAACTGAATCGCGGCCGCCGCGGCGGAACATACGGATGCCTGATTCGCCATAAGCGGCCGTTTGCTGAACGCCGGAGTTTCGGGACGCTGACACGCCCGGGCGGATTGTTACGAAACCCCTGTCCGAAACCGTGGCGGAGGCCCAGGGCGGCGATCGAGTTCCGGTACACCAAGGGTCATGTTGCTTGGCTACGCCCGCTGCTCGACCATTGACCAGGACCCGGCCTTACAACTNNATGTGACTGTTCGATCTATGTGGCGGTTTTCTGGTCGACTTCGGTGGCGGTGCGCTGGCCGGGGTTTGGCCAGCGGAGGTATTGGTAAAGGGTCTCGCGGCTGACCCCGAACTCTTGGGCGAGTTGGGTCTTGGGGGTTCCTTCGGCGATGCGCCGGTGGAGCTCGGCGACTTGGTCGTTGTTGAGGGCATGGCGCCTGCCTTTGTAGACGCCGCGTGCTTTGGCGGCTTCGATCCCTACCCGTTGGCGTCTTCTGGTGTGGTGGAGTTCGAAGTCGGCGAGCGCATTGAGCGCAGAGAGGTGCTCGACCGCGGCGGGGGTCCCGTGCCCGAAGGTGAGTGCTTCGGAGAGGAACTCGACGTCTGTGCCGAGTGATGTGAAGTCGCGAAGGATGCTGCGCAGTTGGGCCAGGTTCCAAGCGAGGCCGTCCATGGTGGGGATGACGATGGTGTCCTTCGGCCTGACGAAGGCTTGGAGTTCTTTCAACGCGGGTCGCAGGCGAGCGGGTGGCCCAGATGGCTCGGTGAAGACCCGGTCGAGGTGGGTGGCGGCGAACGGGTCTCGCCCGGGGTCGGCCGACCAGGTTGTGTACCCGAGGCGTTGGGCGTTCATGCGGGCTCTCCCTTGGTCAGGTGGTTCCGATGACGAGGGTGCTGCGCGCCGCCTCGACGACGTCGTTGGTGACGATGTTCAGTTCGTTGATCTTCATAACCCGCTCGATCTGGATGAGGAGACGTTCCAGGAGACGGAAGTTCCCGCGGGTGGTCTGGGTGATGGCTGCGATGGTTTGGGCGTCGGTGTAGTCGTCGGGGTCGAGCTCGCGGCCTCTTGCTCGCCACTGGCGCTGCAGGACGAAGAGCAGTTCCTCTTGGGCGAGTGCTCGGTAGTGGTGGGCGAAGCCGACACGACTGTAGAAC
>DMNR01000392.1 GCA_003452655.1 Actinomycetota bacterium
GCGCTGGACCTGGTTGGTGCCCTCCACGATCTGGAGCACCTTTGCCTCACGAAAGTACCGCTCCGCAGGGAAGTCCTGTACGTAGCCTGCGCCTCCGAGGATCTGCACCGCATCAGTAGTCACCTTCATGCACATGTCCGTGGCAAACAGCTTGGCCATGGCGGCGTGCGTCGAATAGGGCAGGCCTGCATCCTTGCGCCGAGCCGCGGTCAAGTACAGCGAACGAGCCGCCTCAACTGATGTCGCCATATCCGCGATCATGAAGCTGATTCCCTGGAATTCGCCGATCGTCTTGCCAAACTGTTGACGAGTATTGGCGTAGGCGACGGCCTCGTTCAGCGCGGCCTGTGCAACTCCCACGGCACATGCGGCGATACCAAGGCGGCCCGCATCGAGGGCTGCCATCGCGATCGTGAAGCCCTCGCCCTGCTCACCGATGAGGCGGTCGGAACCAATTTCAACCCCGTCGAGGATGACCTGCGCGGTGCGTGACCCGCGCATCCCCATCTTGTTCTCAGGGGCCGCGGCAGTCAATCCAACCGCATCGCCGGGGACGAGAAAACAACTGATCCCTCTGGTCCGGTGGTCCCCCGTTCGAGCCATAACGGTGTAGAAGTCCGCCACACCGCCGTGAGTAATCCAGGCCTTTGTTCCCGTCAGCACGAAACCGGCGTCAGTTGAAGCGGCCCGAGTGACCAAGGCGGCCGCATCCGACCCGCTTCCTGGCTCCGAAAGGCAGTAAGCACCAAGGAGTTCACCGCCGATCAAATCGGGCAGCAATGCTGACTTCTGATCTTCCGTTCCAAAGTTCGCCAGTGCGTGGGCGCTCAACGTGTGAACGCTGACACCGAGTGCGACGGATAGCCACGCGCTAGCAAGTTCCTCGATGACCTGCANNCTGACGGACAATCGCCAGCAGCTCAGCGGATTCAGGAGTCGGGAGTTCGCGCTCTACCTCACCGTTCATTGGTACCTGCCTTTGATTCTCCGGATGTGATATCAGCGGCGAGCCTAAGCGTTAGTCAACTACAGCTAACTCGTGCGGTCGTTCGTTGCACATGATGGGACCGTCAGCTCCGCAGACAACGATGTCCTCGATCCGTGAACCGACAACCCCCGGACGGTAGAAACCCGGCTCGATGCTGAACGCCATACCGGGCTCGAGGCGCCGTGAATTGCCACTGACGATGTAGGGCTCCTCATGTGTTTCCAGTCCGATGCCGTGACCGGTGCGATGAATGAAAAGATCTCCAAGCCCTGCCTGCGTCAAGATGTCGCGGGACACGGAATCGATCTCTTCACACGTCATGCCCGGAGCAACTGCGGCGCATGCCGCTGACTGTGCAAGCTGCAACACCGCGTACTCCTCGAGGAACGATTTACTTGGCGTGCCGAGTGCGTACGTGCGTGTTGAGTCGCTGCAGTAGCCCGCAGCCGTCGTACCACCGATGTCCACGACAACCACGTCCCCGTCTTGCAGAACGCGGTCGCTGGCCATGTGGTGGGGGCTCGCGCCATTTGGCCCGCTGGCGACGATGACGAAATCGACCGTCTCGTGCTCCTCGGAGATCGCGTTGGCGATGTCGCGCGCCACTTCGTTTTCAGTACGCCCAACGCGTAGCCACCCCGCGACCTGCGAATGAACACGGTCAATCGCCGCACCCGCAAACTGCAATTGCGCGACCTCTGCCTGTGACTTGCGCATACGCAACTCCGAGAGCACGACGCCGGCGGCGATCTGTTCGGCCTCCGGCATGGCTGCGCGCAACTCAATGGCCTTGACTGCCCACATGCGATCGTCGACTGCAATCCGATCCCCACGCCCCGGTCCGCCGAGCATCCGGGCAGTCAGCGAGTAAGGATCTTCGGTCTCCTGCCATGTCACCAGCTCGACGTCGAGTTCACCAACTGGGCTCGCCTGCGCAGTCCCCAGTTCGAGTTCCGGAACTACCAACCGGACGGGTCCGTCTGCGGGAATCACCAAACAGGTCAATCGTTCCAAGGCATGTGCGTGATAACCCGTGAGGTATCGAAGATCCGGCCCAGGCGTCACAAGTAGGGCGGTGATCTCCTGTGCCTGCGTGAACTGCGCTGCTCGTTGTAGCCGGTCAAGATATTCGCCAGGTTCGAAGACTGTGCTCACCCACGCAGGTTACTGGTCGAAGGGCGTCCGACGCGATACTCCACAATTGAGCCCATGGCATCCACACGACTCATGCTGCTGGACACGGCCTCGTTGTACTTTCGGGCGTTCTACGGAGTACCGACCTCAGTGACGGCACCCAATGGTGCGCCAGTGAACGCGGCACGAGGCCTGCTCGACTTCATCAGTCGCCTGGTGACTGACCATCGGCCGACTGATCTGATCGCCGCTTGGGACGACGACTGGCGGCCGGAGTTCAGGGTGGCAGCCATTCCGAGTTACAAGGCCCACCGGGTGGCGGAATCCGCCGAGCCGGAACTCGACGGTGAATCAGTGCCCGATGAGTTGCTGCCGCAGGTTGAACTGATTGAGAATCTGCTACGAGCTGCGGGCATTGCTCGACTCGGCATGCCTGGCTATGAGGCGGATGACGTCATCGGTTCACTTGCCAGCCAGACCAGTGACCCAGTGCTCGTGGTCACCGGTGATCGTGACCTATTCCAGCTCGTTGATGACACCCAACCAATCCGGGTCCTCTACACCGCTGCTAAGGGTGTGGGCAATGCCGAGGTGATTGACGATGCTGCGGTCTACGCGAGGTACGGGGTCCACGCCAACGAGTACGCCGAATTCGCTCTCCTGCGTGGCGACCCCTCCGATGGATTGCCGGGTGTGCGCGGTATCGGTGAGAAGACGGCTGCCAACTTGATTCGGGAGTACTCGACGATCGGCAACCTGCTCGAAGCGGCCGAGGCGGAAGACTCGGCGCTCAAGCCTGGCGTCCGCAAGAACCTGCTCGCTGGCCGCGACTACATCGCGGTGGCGGGTCCTGTGGTGGAGGTTGCGCGCGGAATCGAGCTCCCCAAAGTCGACAGCGTTCTGCCCTCCGAGCCGACTTCAGTGGCCGAACTGCGCGCATTAACCGAAGAATGGGGTTTGACGAGCGCTGTTGAGCGGCTTGCCGTTGCTCTCGGCTGGACTGAATGGTCCTAGCGGGCCAACCCTGCGTGCCCGTTACTTCTTTGGCTTCTTGTTCATTTTCAGTGCGTACCAAGTTGCTGCATCGACCGCCCCAGTTCTGGGTAGATGCTTGCGCTTCTGATATTTCGACACCGCTTTGGCTGTCGCGGCCCCGAAGATGCCGGGTTCCGACTTCACCTTGAGCTTCTTCTGAACACGAATCACGTTTGCGCCGGTACTGCCCCGCCAGAGCCGTTTGGCCTTCTTCAGTGACGCTGGCAACGCTGCTGCGGCGGGACAGGGTGCGGGGTTGCTGCGGGTCCAGATCGGTGCTGGCTGACCGGCATAGGGACGACACGGGCCGTAGTCCTCAGCGGCCGTGCTTCCGGTCCAGAAGGACGTACGCGCCTGGGCCCCGTTCCACGTGAACGAGAAATGCACGTGATCGGTGTGAGCGTTGCTGTTGTTGAGGGGTCGCCAGCCTTCGGACACCCGGTAGGCACCCCAGATCTTCGAGTTGTACCCGATGTACATGATCCCGAACCGACGCGCGTTGTAGCCGTTATCGCTGGTCAACCACGTCAGCAACTGAGCTGCCTGCGCGAACTGTGTGGGGTTCTTGACGTTGACGTTCCAGTCCCACGCACGTCCCTCCAGATGTTCACTGATTCCGTCGTCAGTGCAGTTGCGGACAGAGCCCCAATCGCGACCGCTGGGATAGGTGCTCATGACGATTCGCTTGAACGCAGTGATGCCTGGCTTCTCTCGCGGATCACAAGACGTTTGCGGGACGTAGCGGGGAGTTGGATCAAGGTCCGCAGGGGCGGATCGTCCGCCAGGCAGTCCTGGTAACACCGTGGGGGCCGGGAACGGCGCTGGGCCGTAGGACCGCAGTTGGGGACTCGCGGTGCTTCGTGCTGACTCGGCGATGCCCTCGGAATTTGCAACCCCAGCGGCTGCAATCGAGAGCACGCCCGTGATTCCCAAAGCCAGTGTTGTCGCAATCAGCCGACGCATGCGTTTGACATCGACACGCCCAAGACGTGACCAAAATGGGGGTCACCCATTTGCCGCAGCGGCCCGAACCCAGCTGCTCTAGTCGGCAGTGAGGTCGTTGTTGTCGACGCCGGTATAGGACACAACGCCGCGACGCAATCCATGCATGGCGTTGCGCGCGGTTTGGCGCAATTGCGGATCCGGCGCTGCATCGGCAATCTGTGCCATGAGGTCGATCAACTGGCGACACCAGCGCACAAAATCGCCGGGTGCCAGTTCGCTGTCGCGCAGTACTGCATGCAGCGGATTGCCCTTCGCCCACGACCACGCGGCCATCGTGAAGCCAGCATTGGGCAGTCGGACGAAGTTCACGTGATGGCGTGATTCTCGCTCTGCGAGGTCCTCTGCGAGATCGAGTTGATCAGCCAACGCTTGCGCGAGAGCAGGTGACCGAGGCAGGGGCGGAGCGGCAGCGCCGTCGTCGGCCCCGCGGCTCTCAAACACCAGGGCAGCGGCAGCGCCCGCGAGCTCGGCGGAGTCGAGTCCGTCCCACACACCCTCGCGGATACATTCACTGGTCAGCAAGTCCTGGTCGGCATATAGACCGCCGAGCATGTTGCCGTCTGGCGTCACTGTCACCGTGCCGTCGGGAAGCGCAGTGAGGTAGCCGAGGTCATTGAGGACCGCGCAGACCCGGTCGAACTGACGTGCGATCGTGTTGGTTCGTGACTCGACTCTTCGGCGCAGTTCTTTGGTCTCCTTGTTGAGCTTGTTGTATCTCTGCGCCCAACGTGCGTGCGCCTCGCGATCGGAGCACCCGTGGCAGGGATGGCTGCGAAGCGCCCTTCGCAAGTCGTCGATTTGTTCGTCTGGACCTGCTGCATCACCGGATTTGCGGGGACGGCGAATGTCGAGGTCAGAGGTCTTGTCTGCCAACGTGCGAGCAAGATCCCGCCGCCAATTGGCACTGCGAGCGTCGAAGCCACGGGGTACCTTCAGCCGTGCAACAGCTTCGATCCCGTGGGGTACGTCGTTAGCAGCGATACGCCTCACACGACGATCCAGCGAAAGCACGCTCGGACGTGGTTCGTCGTCGTTCGGATTTGCTGGCGTAACCACAAGTGCCGGTCCCGCCCGCCTGCCTGCGGCGAGCACTACAACGTCGCCCACTCGAAGTTCGCGCAGCGCCTGAGCGGCCTGTTGCCTGCGCCGAGCTGAGGAGTCACGAGAGAGGGCCCGTTCGCGGTCGGCGAGTTGCTGACGCAAGTCCGCGTACTCGGCAAAGTCGCCGAGATGGCAGGTCATGGATTCTGCGTAACCAGCAAGCGCCTGTTCGTGCTTTCTGATCTGGTTGGCCAGGCCCACGACTCCTGCATCCGCTTGATATTGCGCAAACGAAGTCTCGAGCAGTTCACGCGCCTGGCGAACTCCCATCCGCTCGATCAGATTGACGGCCATGTTGTAGGAAGGCCGAAACGATGACTTCAGTGGATAGGTCCTGGTCGACGCCAGACCCGCAAGGTTCGCAGGGTCGATGCCGTTGTGCCACACGGTCACCGCGTGACCTTCGACGTCAATTCCCCGCCGCCCAGCGCGCCCGGTCAACTGGGTGTACTCCCCCGCTGTCACATCAGCGTGGGTTGATCCNNGCCAATGTCTCGGTCGCAAAGACCGCCTTGATGTAACCGGCGCTGAACAACTCCTCGACGGTCTCCTTAAACATGGGCAGCATTCCGGCGTGGTGCGCAGCAACGCCGCGTTCAAGACCCTCTCGCCATTCGTAGTAGCCGAGCACTGCGAGGTCCTGGTCGGGTAGCTCGCCGCACCGCTCGTCGACGTAGGCACGAACCGCAGATCGATCGGCGGCATCGGTCAAGGCGATACCCGAGGCGAGGCACTGTTTGACTGCTTCGTCACAACCACGTCGGCTGAACACGAATACGATCGCCGGAAGCAGACCAGCGCGATCCAGGCGTTCCAGGACTGCTGGTCGCGACACGTAATTGCCGCGGTGGGCCCGCCCACGGGACTTGCCCGAACCACGGCCGCGGCCGGAATCGTGAAACCGAGCCGAACGTGCGTCTTCTTGTGCGCGTCGGATCAGGGCGGGATTGACCTCAAGGCGAAGTTCCGCGGCGGCGATCTTGTCCTGGCCTTCCAGTTCTCCGTCTGGATCCAAGTCCTCCCCCACGAAGAGATCGACGAGGCTGCGGCCCACAAGCACATGCTGATGCAGTGGGATCGGTCGGCGTTCTTCCACGATCACTTCGGTGTCGCCACGGACCTGCCGAAGCCACGACCCGAACTCTTCAGCGTTGCTGACAGTCGCGGACAGTGCCACCAAGGTGATTCGCTCTGGCAGGTGGAGGATGACCTCCTCCCAAACCGCCCCTCGCTGACGGTCTGCCAAGTAGTGGACCTCGTCCATCACTACATGAGACAGCGTGTCGACTGCGGTGGATCCTTCGTACAGCATGTTCCGTAGAACCTCTGTCGTCATGACGACAACCGGCGCATCGCCATTGACCACACTGTCGCCAGTCAACAGCCCGATGTTGTCGTGGCCGTGACGTTCGCAGAGGTCGCGATACTTCTGGTTGCTGAGGGCTTTGATCGGGGTCGTGTAGAAGGCTCGAGTTCCGCCGGTAAGGGCGAGATGGATCGCAAACTCACCGACGACGGTCTTGCCGCTTCCTGTTGGGGCAGCGACGAGCACGCTATGGCCCTGCTCCAAGAACTCGCACGCCTCAACCTGGAATGGATCCAAGCCAAATTCATAGCCTGTAGCGAACACTCCAAGCGCGGACTTTGCGCGCGCACTTCGACGCGCGGCTTGCGCGAATCTTTCGGCAGGCGACTTAGATTCTTCCTCCCGATCATCCACCCCTAGAGGTTACGCCCTACGCATTACTCACGGGCACGCTGAAGGTTGGAGCTGCCGCAGGTGTCGAAATCAGAAGATCGCAGGCATCGGCGCGAACTGCGAACGCACATCACCAATGAGGCCTTCAGTCTTTGGGTCGAGACTCAGAGCTGGGGCGCCTTCGCTGAAGTCAAGATCGCCGAGTTCCAGCCAAATCAGATTTGGGCTCGTGACAACTTGGAAGTAGTAGGCGAGGTTCGTGACGTCGACCGCACTGATCCACCAGGTTGGGTACACGGCGAAGTCGTCATAGGGCGCACCCGGCGGCACCGCAACATTGCGCGCGATCAAAACCGGACCTGCCAGCGCCTCGGCATACGTTTGAGGCTCCGGCAGGTAGTGCAGGAAGTAGCTTGCGCGAACAAAGCGGTCGGGCGACAGGATGTCCCCCGGCAGGGGTAGCTCACCACCGAAGGGCCGGTACCTGGCGAGGTTCACCAGTTGCTCTTCGTAGATCGGGTCGTTTGTCATGACCGTGCATGAACGTTCGTGATGCACTCGTGTGATGCCCTCGACAATCTCGACGATTGCGGAATCACCCGACGAGTCCTCAAATGAGAAATGAACGCCCAGATGTTCGCCGTTAACCGGGGTCGAATAGATCCGCACTTCGTTGAGTCTCGCCACGGCTTCAGCCACGTTTGCGCAGGTGTCAGCGATGAGTTGCATGACCCGAGTATTTGAAACCGTGGGGCGTGTGTCGGCAGCCTCGTAGGTTGTTTCTTCCAAATACAAGAGATGAAATCCAAGGCCGGCCTCGTTGATGCCGTCGGTGATACCTACACCAAATCCAGAGACCGTCACGCTGCCGTACTGCGAGATCCATTCGATCGCATGCGGATCGTCTCCGCCCGTACGGCTCATGCCCCGAGGAAGCACCCAGATTTCGGGCTCATCGGATATCGCCCAGTCCATTGTTCGCGCGGCCACAGCGGCGATCGGATTGTCTGGCCAGAAGACTCTCGAACACATGATCAAACCCTACGAGGCTGGAGACGTTGTCGCGCGGCCTGTGCTCCGGCTTGTCAACCTCATGTTCGCTTTCCGCGTGGATCTGGAATGTGCAGCGCGAACGCCAAAGCGCAAAAGTCCTTATTTTCCAGCATGTTTCGTTGCTGGCTCGTTGATCTGCGGCACGCGAACCGGTACTATTCGTACAGGTGTTCGAAGTGGAGACGGTGCTCTCCGAAAAGAACCCGACTAGCAGACTCTGAAGGGGTGACAGGCGTGCAAGGTTCGATGGGATGTCCCGGCGGTTCTGCCGGGGTGATTGAGCATCTCATTGAGATTCGGACCGAACTGGCAGGTGCGGACGGAGAGGCAGCGTCCAACCAGTTAGCTGAGCTCGACGCGGCTGCCGCTGTTCTTGATGGGTTGCGCCTGTTGGCAGTGTCGCGAGTGCAGGAGTCTGCGGTTTGGCGTGACGACCCCAACGGGACGGCCAATTCGTACCTCCGTTCGCGTCACCGACGTTCACATCAGGAATCTGCAGCCGACTTGCGCGCAGCCCAG